>NZ_KB898127.1:0-146583 GCF_000377445.1 Thioalkalivibrio sp. ALE9 | reverse complement strand
GTGCGCAAGGTCTGGCATGCCCTCCGGCTGGAGGGCTGCGACGTCGCGCGTTGCAGCGTGGCGCGGCGGATGCGCGCCCTGGGTCTGCGCGGGGTGACGCGGGGCAAGGCCCCGCGCACCACCCGTCCGGCGCTCGGGGTCGCGCTCCCGCCGGATCATGTCGGACGGTGCTTCCGGGTCAAGCGTCCGAACGCCCTGTGGGTGGCGGATATCACCTACATGCCCACGGCGCGGGATGGCTTCGTCTACACGGCCTTCATCACCGATGCGTTCGCCCGCCGCATCGTGGGCTGGCGCGTCAGTCGGAGCCTGCGCACCGACCTGACGCTGGGAGCGCTGGAACAGGCGCTGCAGGCCCGGATGGGACGGGGCACGCCGCGTCCCATCCATCACAGCGATCGCGGCGTGCAGTACGTATCGGTGCGTTCCACCGACCGCCTCGGAGAAGCCGGGCTCCAGCCCTCGGTGGGCCGGGTCGGTGACTCCTACGACAACGCCCTGGCGGAGACCCTCAAAGGGCTGTACAAGACCGAGGTCCGGGCCTACTGGGGACGTCTTAACGATCGACGCGACGTCGAGTGGGCTACGCTCCAGTGGGTCGACTGGTTCAACCGGCGACGCCTGTTGGAATCCAACGGGTATCGACCGCCGGCAACGATCGAAGCGCAGTACCATCAACCACTTCAGGGGTCCGTTCGTGCAGCGTGACCCAAACCAACGGGTCTCCGGGAAACCCGGGGCGGTTCAGTTCGTGGTAATAGATGAAGGCTGGGTCTTCCGGCATCTGGGCACGCTCGGCCTTTGGCCGTTGCGTGCCGCGCCCGCGAGCGGGCGCCGGGGGCTTTCGGGCGGCGTTGTATATGGTTAGGCGCAAACGCGGGAATACGTTTGGTTGTGACCTTCGCCTCCCGTATGGAGCCCCTTGCGGAAGGGTTCTCGGGCCGGGAGAAGGCGCTGGATGTCTGAGCGAAGCGCAGCGTAGCGAGTTCAGCGCCGCCGGCCCGAGGGCCCTGGAGCAAGGTTCCCGGGCGGAATCCGGGTGCCCTTCTTTGGGCACTTTCTTGGGCAAGCAAGAAAGTGCCTCGGGGCGCGCTGGCGAGTCAGCGCCGGGCAGTATGTGGACCGAAGGCACCGTAAACACCGGATGCAGAACCAGGCCCAGCCACAACAAGGTAGGCGGTGGTGCCGTCATAAACACCAACGACGAACCAGGGCCAGCTGTGCAACAGCGCGAAGGGTGTGGTTCAGGGGTGCAAGAGGTGCGCGGGGTAGGGCGAGCCGTCCAGCTCGCGCAGGACGGGGCCGGTCGCCGCGACCTCCAGATAGCCCGGGTGCTCGTCCCAGGCCGGGAGCACGCAGCGCTGGCGGGGCTGACCGTCGACCGCCAGGTCGTGGATCGCGGGGCGGTGGGTATGGCCATGAATCATCAGCGGGACATCGGCGTCGCGGAAGGTGTCCGCCACGGCGTTCGCATTCACGTCCATGATGGCGTCGGCCTTCATCCGGCTGTTGTCACGACTGGTGGCACGCATGGCCTCGGCCTGGCGGATGCGTTCCTCCAGCGAATGGGCGAGGAACGCCCGCTGCCATTCGCCGCCGCGTACTTGCTGGCGAAAGGCCATGTGCTCGGTGTCGTCGGTGCACAGGGAATCGCCATGCAGCAGCACGGCGGGCCCGCAGGGCAGGGCCGCATGCAATGGCTCGGGCGCCAGCTGCATCCCGGCGCGGGCGGCATAGTCCGGGCCCACGAGAAAATCCCGGTTGCCATGGATGAAGGCGACCGGGATCTCGAGTGTCTGCAGGGCCTCGGCGAGCTGTTCAGCGGCCGGGAATCCGGCGTCATCGCCGACCCAGTATTCGAACAGGTCGCCGAGGATGTACAGCGCCGAGGCACTGCGCGCCGGTCCCTTCAGGAAGGCGAGTGCGGCCTCCAGCAGGGGGCCGGGCTCGCGATCCAGGTGCAGGTCGGAGATGACCAGGGCCGGCGCGCTCGAAGCCACGGGGTGGCTCAGTCCTCGATGCGCTTCACGCTTTCCATCACGACCGGCTCCTGCGGCACATCCTGGTGCATGCCGGAACGGCCGGTGGGTACGGACTCGATCTGGCGCACGACGTCCATGCCCTCGGTCACCTTGCCGAAGACCGCATAACCCCAGCCCTGCGCCTTCGGGGCCGTGTGGTTGAGGAAGTCGTTGTCGTTCACGTTGATGAAGAACTGCGCGGTGGCCGAGTGCGGATCCTGGGTGCGGGCCATGGAGATCGCACCCACCTCGTTCTTCAGGCCGTTGTCCGCCTCGTTGCGGATCGGCTCGCCGGCGGACTTCTGACTCATGTTCTTGTCGAAGCCGCCGCCCTGGACCATGAAGCCCGGGATCACGCGGTGAAAGATCGTGCCGTCGTAGAAGCCATCATCCACGTAGGACATGAAGTTGGCGACCGTCTCCGGGGCGGCCTCGGCGTTGAGTTCCAGCACGATGCGGCCATGGTTGGTTTCGATCGCGACCTGCGGATTGGTATCGGCCATGGGGGCTCCTGAAAGCAGTAGGGCAAGAAGGGCGGTGGCCAGCACAATGGCAAGCCGGGTGCGGATGCGCTGCATGGTTCTGACCTCCGGGGAATTCGAGGGGAGCATGGTACCCGCCACCGGCGGGGCCTGCCAGCAGGCGCACCCGGAGGATGCGCATTCAATCGCGCGTCGCCCGGAGCGCGCGGGCGGAGGTCGCGGGGCGGCGCTGGTGAGGCCGCGGGCGCTCCGCTACCATGCGCGCGATGACGAACACGATGACCCGAACCCGTTTCGCCCCCAGCCCCACCGGCCTGCTGCACCTGGGCAACGTCCGCACCGCGCTGTTCAGCGCGCTGCTGGCGCGGTCGCGCGGCGGCCGTTTCCTGCTGCGGATCGAGGACACCGATGCCGAGCGCTCGCGGCCGGAGTTTGTCGAGGCCCTGCAGCGCGATCTGCGCTGGCTGGGCCTGGACTGGGACGAGGGCTTCGGCGCCGGGGGTGACGCCGGTCCCTACGCGCAATCCGAGCGCGGCGAACTCTACGCGGGTTATTACCGGCAGTTGATCGATCAGGGGCTGGCCTATCCGTGCTTCTGCTCGGCCGCCGAGCTGGACCGCGGGCGCAAGCGCATGCGCGCCCAGGGCAAGCCGCCGCGCTATCCCGGGACCTGCGCCCACCTGAGCGCGGAGGAGGCGGCGCGCCGCGAGGCCGAGGGGCAGAAGCCGACCCTGCGCTTTCGCGTGCCGCTGGGCCGCACGGTCCGTTTCGAGGACGGGGTACGCGGGCCGGTGAGCTTTCGGACCGACGAGATCGGCGATTTCGTGATCCGCCGCTCCGACGGCACGCCTGCCTTTTTCTTCTCCAATGCGATCGACGATGCCCTGATGGGCGTAACCGACGTGGTGCGCGGCGAGGACCATATCGCCAACACCCCGCGCCAGATGCTGCTGCTGGAGGCGCTGGGGCTGGCGGCGCCGGCCTATCACCACCTGCCGCTGGTGATGGGGCAGGACGGGGCGCCGTTGTCCAAGCGCAACGGCTCCGCCAGCGTCGAGGAGCTGCGCGCCGATGGCTATCTGCCGCTGGCGATCCTGAACCACCTGGCGCGGCTCGGGCATCGCTTCGAGTCGGACGAGTTGCTCTCGGCCGAGGCGCTGGCGGCCGGTTTCAGCCGCGAGCGGATCGGGCACAGCGCGGCCCGGCACGACCCGCAGCAGCTGGAACACTGGCAGTCGGAGGCCCTGCGCGGGCTGTCGGACGAGTCACTGCAGGCCTATCTGGAAGCGGCCGGTGTGCTCGAGGGGGTCGCCGCCGAAGAGCGACCGGCCCTGGCGCGCCTGCTGCGGGACAACATCAGCCGGGCGGCCGAGGCCCCGGTGTGGGTGGCGGCGTTCGCGGACGACCCGATGCCGTACAGCGACAGCGCCCGCGAGGAGCTGGCGGGGGCCGGGGCGGCGTTCTATGGCGCCGCGCTGGCGGCGCTGGATGAGGCCGAGGACTTTCCGGCGCTGGCCAAGGCCGTGGGGGCCGCGACTGGTGCCAAGGGGCGCAAGCTGTTCATGCCGCTGCGCGCGGCCCTCTCCGGGCAGACCTTTGGCCCGGAGCTGCCGCGGATCTGGGAGTATCTGGGGCGCGAGCGGGTGCGGGCGCGGCTGCGGGCCGCGCAGGAGATTGCCACGGCCGGTTGAGCGGGGTCCCGGGCGGGCCCGGGGTGCGTCCTCAGCCCGCTTCGTGGGTCCCGAAGGCGCGGGCGCGCAGGGTGTTGTCCAGCAGCATCGCGACGGTCATCGGGCCGACGCCGCCCGGCACGGGCGTGATCCAGGCGGCCTTCTCGGCGGCGGCGTCGAACTCCACGTCCCCGGTCAGCGTCCCGTCGTCGCGGCGGTTGATGCCGATATCGATGACCGTGGCCCCCGGCTTGATCCAGTCGCCCTTGACCAGGCCGGGTTTGCCCACGGCCGCGACGACGATGTCGGACTGGCGGGCGATGGCGGCGGTGTCCGGCGTGAAGCGGTGGCAGATGGTCGGGGTGGCGCCGGCCAGCAGCAGCTCCAGGGCCATCGGGCGCCCGACGATGTTGGAGGCGCCGATCACGCAGGCGGTGCGGCCCTTGAACGGCTCCTCGATGTGGCGCAGCAACTGGATGACGCCCCAGGGCGTACACGGGCGCAGGCGCGGCACGCGCGCCACCAGGCGGCCGACGTTGTAGGGGTGGAAGCCGTCCACGTCCTTGGCCGGAGAGATGCGCTCGATCACCGTTTCCGGGTCGATGTGGTCGGGCAGGGGCAGCTGGACGAGGATGCCGTCGATGGTGCGGTCGGCGTTGAGCTGGTCGATCAGCGCCAGCAGGTCGGTCTGCGGGGTGCCGGCCGGCAGGTCGTAGGAGTGCGAGACCACGCCGACCTGTTCGCAGGCCTTGCGCTTGTTGCGCACGTACACCTCGGAGGCCGGGTTGGTCCCGACCAGGACCACGGCGAGACCCGGCGGACGCAGGTCGCGGGCGGTCATGGATTCGATCTCGGTCGCGATCCGTGCGCGGTGACTTTGTCCGATCGCGCGTCCGTCGATGAGCTGGGCCGTCATGGGGTCTCGCCTTGGAAGGAATGCCCGCGATCTTCCCATGGCGGGGGCGGGCGCTCAAGCCGACGCGGGCGGGAATCCGTGTTGTCGGCGGACGCAGGAAGAATCCGTTACAGCGCCGCGGAGAGGCTGGTTGTGGCGGGGCTGGCCTCGCAACGGTTGCGGCCGTCCTGCTTGGCGCGATAGAGCGCGTCGTCGGCGCGGCCAATCAGGGTTTCGCCGGTGTCGGATGACTGTGGGTGCGCGTCCAGTGTGGCGATACCGACACTGACGGTGACGGTCAGTTCGTCCGGGGCGCACGGCGGGGCGGCCTGGTGACCCACGAGCGAGATGGGGGTGCTGGAGATGGCATCGCGCAGCTTTTCCCCTAGGGCCAGGGCTGCGTCGAGATTGGTATGCGGGGCGATCACGACAAATTCTTCCCCTCCGAAACGCGCCGCGAGATCCGAACGCCGCAGGACTTGCTGCACGCGTTGAGCGATCGTAGTCAGTATGTAGTCGCCCACGAGATGACCGAGGCGATCATTGATCGGCTTAAATGCGTCGATGTCCAGCATTACTGCCGATAGCGGCTGCTCGTAGCGATGCGCCCGGGATACCTCCTCATCCAGTCGGCGGTCCATATGGCGGCGGTTGAAAAGCCCGGTTAATGGGTCGGTAATGGATTCGTGTTCCAAGCGGGTGATATGGCGAATCTTCTCCAACGAACTGTGGGTCAGGCCGACCACGGTGCAGACGAAACAGCCGCCCAGCAGGAAGATCGCCGGGACCAGCAGGTCCGGAAGGCCCTGGTACAGGCCCCAGTTCAGGGGGATGTAGCCGAAGTAGCCCAGGGTGAACACCGGGATCAGGAAGGCCATCATCTTCCAGCCGGTGCGCACGCGGCTTTGCGGCAGTTCGCGCAGCAGTCGGGCGAGGGTCCACTGGGCGTACAGAAGGCCTGTCGCCCCCAGCACAATGGCCATACTGGCTACCCAGTCGAGCATCCGTTTCTCCCTGCGTCGCAGCCTTGCGAACGTTGTAGAGTCGACGTTACCACGACAGGCGGTAGCCGGGTGCGAGCGCGGCCGAAATTTCGCGTTTTTCCTTGACCGGATCCCTCTTCCAAGGCTAACATCCAGCGCTCGCTGTGTAGGCCCTTTTTGCGGGGACGGCTCGACGGGGTATAGCGCAGTCTGGTAGCGCGCCTGCTTTGGGAGCAGGATGTCGGGGGTTCGAATCCCTCTACCCCGACCATGGCTCCCGGCCAAGGCTTGCAGGCAGGTTCGAATCAGGCGCCATGGCCCCAATGCTCGGCGGTAACGCGCTCGTAGCTCAACCGGATAGAGCATCGGCCTTCTAAGCCGACGGTTGCAGGTTCGAGTCCTGCCGGGCGCGCCAGGGCCGCCCCTCGCGCAAGTAGCTGTACAGTGACACGGTGGTGACCGTAGCTCAGTTGGTAGAGTCCCGGATTGTGACTCCGGTTGTCGTGGGTTCGAGTCCCATCGGTCACCCCATCCCCTTTTGTTCCGGGGGCCGTTAGCTCAATTGGTAGAGCAGTGGACTCTTAATCCATTGGTTGTAGGTTCGATTCCTACACGGCCCACCATTTCCTTTTCGTTATTCCCTACAGGGTGCCTGGCGGCTGCTGCGGGCGTCTTTCTGTGTCTTGCTGGGTACACCTCCTGTCCGCCATTCCTTCACCTGTCGTTCAGATGCGCGGGCGTAAGCTAACCGCGTGATGTCCGATCAAGGCGGTTGGAAACGGCGGGAGGTGGAAAATGGCAGGGCGATTGTTTTTGATTATGGCATTGGTTGGTTCGGTGGCCTTTCTGACCGGATGTCAGACGATCAGCAAGCAGCAGACCGGGGCCCTGATCGGCGGGGCCGCCGGGGGCGCGATCGGCAGTCAGATCGGCGGCGGGCGCGGGCGTACCGCCGCGATTATTGCCGGCACCCTGGCGGGTGCGGCGATCGGCGGTTCGGTGGGGCGCAGCATGGACGATGTCGACCGGATGCGGGTGTCGCGCACGCTGGAGACGGTCCCGGACCGGCAGAGCTCGACCTGGCGCAATCCGAACACCGGGCATCAGTATCAGGCCACGCCCACCCGCACCTACCGTTCCTCGGGGCAGGACTGCCGCGAGTATCAGGTGCAGGCAACGATGGACGGATATCCGGAGACCATCACGGGCACGGCCTGCCGCGATGCCAGCGGGCGCTGGGTGAACGTCTGACGTTCAGGCGTGATCGCTCGGTCTTGGGTTCCGGTGGTAACCGGTCAAGCACGGCTGTCGAGAGCCGCGCAGCCACAAAAAAGCCCCGCATGAGCGGGGCTTTCTCGTTCCAGGCAAGGCCCGGACGGGTGCCGGCAACCGATCAGGAGCGGCGGTACATGTCCTCGGTGGTCGGAACGAAACCGAGGTTGTCCTCGCCGATACCCTTGACCTTGGGTTCGTTGAGGTCGCTGATGCGTACGTTGCCGTCCAGGCTGCGCAGGTATTCGGCGACACCATCCCAGATGTCGACCCCGACACCGCCCGGAACATTCTGCTGCACGCTGGCCCAGCCGGCGACGACGTATTCCTTGTCGGCATCCAGCTTGCGGCCGTCCAGTTCCATCTCGGAGATCCGGTTGCCGATCTCGGCGGTCGGATCGATGGCATATTTCAGGCCGCCGACGCGCACCATGTCGCCGCCCTGCTGGTAGAAGGGGTCGGCGTTGTAGAGGTTGTCCGCGACGTCTTCCAGGATGTCCTTGATCTGGGCCCCGGTGAAGGTGTTGCGGGTCATCTCCGGATAGGTCAGGCCGGTCTGGTCCATCACGTGCTCGAAGGTGATGGGCATGCCCGGCAGCACCGTGGTGCCCCAGCGGAAGCCCGGGGAGAAGGAGATCTGGGCGTCGTTGTATTCGATCAGGCCGTCGCAGATCAGCTGGTCGAAGGTGCCGTTGAAATTGCCGCGGCGGTAAAGCAGGTCGTCGGTGACCGCCAGTTCTTCGGACAGCTTTTCCTCCATGTTGAAGGTTTCGCCCTTCCAGGTGACCTCGCTGTTGCGCATGTTGTGGATGAACGAGGCCATGCCCGGGTGTTCCGGCAGCATCTCGGCGAACACCGGCACCAGGCGGTATTCCCAGTCCTGGATCGCGCCGTCGCGGAAGTCGAAGTCCAGCACGCCGACGAACTTGGCGTTGGAGCCGGCGTTGGTGACCAGGCAGGTGCCGCCATCGGGGCGCTCCACCGGCAGCGGCTGCGGCACGGCGTCGTGGGTGTGGCCACCCATGATGGCGTCCAGTCCCTCGACCATACCGGCCATCTTGATGTCCACGTCCATGCCGTTGTGCGACAGGGCGACGACGATCTCGGCGCCCTCCGCGCGGGCCGCGTTGACCTGTTCCTGCATGTCGTCCGGGCGGATGCCGAAGGACCACTGCTCCACCATCCAGCGCGGGTTGGCGATGGGGGTGTAGGGGAAGGCCTGACCTACGACCGCCACGTTCACGCCATTCATCTCGCGGATCACGTAGGGCTTGAAGATCCGATCACCCCAGTCCACGTCGCGCACGTTCTGGGCCACGAAGTCGATGCCGGCGTCGGCGAAGTCGCCGTTCACGACCTCTTCGACGCGGTCGGCGCCGTAGGTGAATTCCCAGTGGCCGGTCATGATGTCGATGCCCAGCAGCTTCTGTGCATCCACCATGTCCTGCGCGTTGGTCCACAGCGCGGAGCCGGAGCCGCCGCCCCAGGTATCGCCGCCATCCAGCAGGAGGGCGTTCGGGCGGGAGTCACGCAGCTTGTCGACCAGGGTCTTGAGGTGCGCGAAGCCGCCCACACGACCGTATTTCTCGGCCGCTTCCATGAAGTCGAGATTGGTGTAGGCGTGCGCGTAGATGCTGTCGCGCTCGATGTCGTAGTGTTTGAGGAAGTGCTCGCCCACGATATGCGGCGGGCGATTGCGCATGTCGGCCACGCCGAGGTTCATGTTCGGTTCGCGGAAGTAGATCGGCTTCAGCTGGGCGTGGCAGTCGGTGTAGTGCAGCAGGTGCACGTTGCCGAAGCGATCCAGCGCATCGTAGGGATCACCCGCGGTGCCGCCCTTGTTGTTGCTGCAGGCAGCGGTGCCCAGGGGGAAACCGGCGGCGCTGGCGGCGGCCAGCAACTGCATGAATTCTCGGCGTGAGATGTGCATGAGGAATCCTACCTCTCTATTCCGGGTTGGTGGTGAATGGCAGTAAAGACATTTTGCGACGCGAGGTAGACGATCCGTTGCCGGCGTGCATTCCCTAGCGCCGCCCCTCGCGGGCCTCGCGCGCGGTCTCGCGGGCGGAGTCACGCTTGTCCTCGATACGCTGGCGGTCCCGATCGCTCGCATCCGAGGCGTCCATGGCGGCCTCGAACTGGCGGACCGCCTCTTCATACTGAGCGCGGTGGAAGAAGTATTCGGCCATGGCTTCGCGGCTGATTGCAACATAGCCCGCGCCGTCCGCGATGTCGGCCTGCAGGCGCAGCAGCTCCGGGTTGGGGGCGGCCTCCTGGCGGATCATGTCCGACAGGATGCGGATCGCGCGATCGGGCTGGCCAAGATCCCGGTGTACGCGGGCGAGGCGTTCCCGGATCACCGGGTGGCCGGGGTACACCGCGTCCAGGTCCTGCAGCCGCTCGAGGGCCTGTTCATGTTCGCCCTCCTCGCGCAGCAGGGCGGTGAACGCCAGCTCGAGGGTCAGCCCGGGGGCATCGGCGGCATCGAGCCGTTCCAGTTGTTCGCGCGCGCGGGAGGCCTCTCCGCGCTCGAGATAGGCCACGGCTGCGCCATAGCGCCGCGCGGGGGATGGGGCGTCCGTCGCGCGAAAGCGCTCCAGGGTGCGGCGCGGGTCTTTCAGGGCCTGCACGCGGGCCTGCATCCATTCGAATTCGGGCCCGCGGGCGCGGGTTTCGGTCGCGGCCATCTGGCTGGCCCGGTTGCGGGCATCGGTGATGCGGTCGAGGGTTACCGGGTGGGTGCGCAGGTATTCCGGTACCTGGTCGCCGACCCCGCGCGAGAGCTCCTGCAACCGCTCGAAGAAATCCGCCATCGCGTGCGGGTCGAACCCGGTGCCCTGCAGGATCTGCATGCCGGCGCGGTCGGCCTCGGCCTCGTTCGCGCGGGTGAAGTTGATCTGCTGCTGGATGCCGCCGGCCACGCCGCCGGTGATGACCGCCGAGCCCAGCGTCGGGTCGACCGCGGAGGCGAGGATGCCCGCCAGGATCGCCAGGCCGGTGGTGAAGTTGATGTCGCGCCCGCGCGCGAACATGCGCGCCAGGTGACGCTGGGTCACATGGGCGATCTCGTGTGCCATGACCGCCGCCAGTTCGGCTTCATCGCGGACCTCGAGGATCAGTCCGGCGTGAATGCCGATGATGCCCCCGGGCATCGCAAAGGCGTTGACCTGGCCGTTGTCTACGGTCAGGAAGTAGAAGGGGCCGTCGGCGCTGGGGGCGTTGGCCAGGAGCTGGCGCCCGAGCGAGTCCACGTAGAACACGACCTCGGGGTCGGTGACCAGCGGGGCGGTGCGGCGGATCTCGCGCAGCAGCGAGCGACCGAGCTCGCGTTCTTCGGCGGGGGTCAGGACGCCGCCGGAGGCCTCGCCGAGATCAGGGAGGGAGACCCCGCTGGAGTGGGCGGGCGGGGCCGCCAGTAGTGCCAGCGCCAGCAGCGCGGCGAGCAGGAAATGAGCAATAAACAGCAGGCCGCGAGGGCCGGCGGGCGCCGGCCCTGCATTGCGGCAATGCCGGGAGGCGTAGTTACTTGCCAAGCCCCGGGGCCGACGAATAGGTGCGCATGCTGTCACGGGTTTCCCACAGCTTCGGCTTGAGCATCGCCTCGGGCACCATGAACTTCTTGCGATCCAGTACCTTGTGAGTCCGGACCTTCTTGACGATGTCGTCGTAGCCCATCTTGAAGAGCAGGCCGACGTCGCCACCGGAGGTGCGGCGCGCGATCATGTAGTCGTCCTGCATGTCGTGCACATAGATGTTGGCGGGGCGCAGCTTGCCGTTTTCGTCTTTCAGCGTGACGGCGTAATGGCCGTCCACCTGGAATTCGCTCTTGTCCACCGGGATATCCTCCGCGAAGCAATGAAGCTGATCAGTATGCATCAGCGTTTCCTGAAGCGGGAGCGACCATAGCAGAACTTTTCGCCACGGGCGACCATCCACCTGCCCGCCGTCGGACTTGTTTGCATTTGCGGCCGGTTTCGCTATGCTCCGCGCCCACTCTTGCGCTGTCAGCGCCGAAGGCATGCCGGCGGGAGTCGCGAGAGTTCGCATTCCACGACGAGACGACCCGGAGCACAGCGTGTACGGATTCAGCGAGATCACCCCGGACGAACTGGAGCAGTGGCGCAGCGAAGGCAAGACCTTTCGCCTGCTCGACGTGCGCTCGCCGGGCGAGACCGGGCGCGGGGTCATTCCGGGTGCCGAGCTGATCCCGCTGGCGACCCTGCCGATGCGCAAGGACGAGTTCACCGGCGACGACACGCCGCTGGTGATCTACTGCCAGAGTGGCGCGCGTTCCGCGCAGGCCTGTGCCTTTCTCGCCCAGCAGGGTGTCGACTGCGCCAGCAGCCTGCGTGGCGGTATCGTCGGCTGGGCACAGACGGGCAAGCCGGTGGTAAGCCCGGATTAGAATTCGGTTGTATTCCGATGCCGTTTCGCCTATAAGGGGGAATTCGGCAGGTAACTGTTCGGTCGAGGCTGTCGCGTTCAGGGCCCGATTCGGACTGCAGTACCCGACTGATAAAACGCACTCAAAGGAGAGAAACGATGGCCAACTTTGACCAAGAACTCGATGCTTCCGGCCTGAACTGCCCGCTGCCCATTCTGCGCGCCAAGAAGGCGCTCGCCGCGATGGACGCCGGCCAGGTTCTGCATATCATCGCCACCGATCCGGGCGCCGTGAAGGACTTCCAGGCCTTCGCCAAGCAGACCGGCAACGAGCTGATGGAACACAAGGAAGAAGGCGGCAAGTTCTACTTCCTCGTAAAGAAGGCCTGAAGCGTTTCAAACGCTTGATTCGGGGCGGCAATCCGCAAGGGTTGGCCGCCCCGAATCCTGAATAACGACGGTTGCCATGCGGTAACTGGATTGGTGCCTGGACGAGGTCTAGGCTGGCTGCGCAAGGTTCACAAAGAAACCTGCATCGCCTAAAGCGAAGAGGTGTGAGATATGGCGACATACGCTGAGATGCAGCAAATCTTCGACGATATCCGCGGGGATTTTCGCTACGACCACGAGCTCAACGGCTGCCTGAACTGCGGGATCTGCACGGCCACGTGCCCGTCCGCCCAGTTCTACGATTACTCGCCACGCGAGATCGTCCAGCTGCTCTGGACCGAGAACGTCGAGCAGATCTACGACGCGATGCAGGAAAAGATCTGGGCCTGCGCCCAGTGCATGACCTGTGCGGCGCGCTGCCCGTTCAAGAACTCTCCCGGTGGCCTGGTCGCGATCATGCGCGAAGTGGCCATCAAGCACGAGATGCAGTCCGCGAAGGACGTACTCCGTCCGTTCGGCCGCGTGATGCTCAAGCTGATCACCACGGGTAACCAGCTGTCCCCCGACATGATCCAGCCCGATCACTTCCCTGACTGGGGCCCCAACATCCAGAAGGTGGAAGGCGATCTGCGCATCCTGCGCAAGGCGATTCCGGTGAAGACGCTGCAGACGGTCGAGACCGCCTGGGAAGTGTCCCTGAAGACCTCGGTCGAGATGTACACCATCTGGGAAATGACCGGGGTCCTGAAGTCCCTCGAGCTGATGGACGAGAACCTCTTCGACGTGATCGAAGACTTCATCGACGAGAAGCGCGAGGACTACGAAGACTGGCTCGAGGAGCAGGAAGAGGAAGACGACGAATAAGTCGCTCGCCGAATCCCGCATCCAAGACATCAGGAGAAGCGTTATGAGTGAACAGACCCCAGGCAATCACAACCAGAATGGTGAAGGCGCTGGCGCCGGCACCATGAAGCCGGGCTACCACAACACCGACGGCCAGGGCATTGCCGGTCACGGTTCGTTCTTCCAGTCGACCGATCTGTCGAAGGAAGACGCGGTCAAGGCCACCGACTGGGTGCGCAAGCACGTCGACCGCCGCACCATCGATCTTGGTGATCGCATGGATGACGTCCGCGAGCATATGTACGAGCTCGAGAAGGACGGCCAGATCATCATCCATCGCATCGAGGATCAGCACGAGCCGATGTCGGTGAACACCCTGTTCGGCTGGGAGAAGAAGGTCCCGACCAAGCAGCTGTGGCACCACAAGTCCTGTGGCCAGTGCGGCAACATCCCGGGCTACCCGACCTCGCTGCTGTGGTTCATGAACAAGTTCGGCTTCGAGCCGGGCAAGGACTATCTCGACGAGACCGACCAGACCTCCTGCACCGCGTGGAACTACCACGGTTCCGGTATCGGGAACGTCGAGTCGCTGGCGGCGGTTTTCCTGCGCAACTTCCACCAGGCCTACGTCTCCGGCAAGCAGCACGGGCATGAGCTGGGTCACTTTTACCCGCTGGTCCATTGCGGCACCTCCTTCGGTAACTACAAGGAGATCCGCAAGTATCTGGTGGAGTCCGCCGAGCTGCGCGAAAAGGTCACCAAGATCCTTGGCAAGCTGGGGCGCCTGGTCGACGGCAAGCTGGTCATCCCGGAAGAGATCATCCACTACTCCGAGTGGGTGCACGTGATGCGCAACCGCATTGCCTCCGAGCTGCAGACCATCGACGTCTCCAATATCCGCACGACCGCCCACGTGGCCTGCCATTACTACAAGATGGTACACGAGGACGCGGTGTACGATCCGTCCGTGCTGGGTGGCAACCGTACCGCGATCATCACCTCCACCGCCCAGGCCCTGGGTGCGCAGGTGATCGACTACTCGACCTGGTACGACTGCTGCGGCTTCGGCTTCCGCCACATCATCTCCGAGCGCGAGTTCACCCGCTCGTTCACGATGGATCGCAAGATCCGCGTGGCCCGCGAGGAAGCCAACGCCGACGTGATGCTGGCCAACGACACCGGCTGCGTCACCACCATGGACAAGAACCAGTGGATCGGTAAGGCCCACAACCAGAACTTCCAGATCCCGATCATGGCGGAAGTCCAGTTCGCGGCCCTGGCCTGCGGTGCGGATCCGTTCAAGATCGTCCAGCTGCAGTGGCATGCGTCGCCCTGCGAGGACCTGGTCGAGAAGATGGGCATGTCCTGGTCCGAGGCCAAGAAGACCTTCCAGGAGTACCTGAAGGAGGTCGAGGCCGGCAATATCGAATACCTCTACAATCCTGAACTCGCTTACGGGGGCAAGGTCTGATGCAGCAAGATACCGTTCTAGTAGTGGGTGGTGGCCCGGCCGGTCTGGCCGCCGCCGCGAATGTCACCTCGGCTGGCTTCAAGGCCGTGATGGTCGAGAAGGAAGACGTCCTTGGGGGCGCTCCGATCCTCTCGGGCTACGCCAAGCTGGTGCCCTCCGGCGAGTGGGCGAAGGACGCCATTGGCCGCATGGTCAAGCGGGTCGAGGATGACTCCAACGCCACCGTGCACAAGGGTGCCAAGGTAGAGAAGCTGGACGGCGAAGCCGGGAACTTCACCGCGACCCTGACCAATGGCGAATCGGTCCAGGCCGGCGCCGTGGTGCTCGCCACCGGCTTCACCCATTTTGATTCCATCAACAAGCCGGAGTGGGGCTTCGGGACGTACGAAGACGTCCTGACCACCACCCAGATGGAGCAGATGGTCGCCAGCGGCAAGATCGCCTGCCCGTCCGACGGCCGTGTGCCCGAGCGGGTCTGCATCCTGCTGTGCGTGGGTTCCCGTGACCGCCAGATCGGCCGCGAGTGGTGCTCCAAGATCTGCTGCACCGTGTCCGCCAACCTGGCGATGGAGATCAAGGAGATCTCGCCGGAAACCGACGTGTTCATCTACTACATGGACATCCGGACCTTCGGCCTGTACGAAGATAAGTTCTACTGGAAGTCCCAGGAAGAGTTCAAAACCAAGTTCGTCAAGGCGCGTATCGCCGAAGTGACGGCCTCTGGTGATGGCCGCCTGCTGGTCAAGGGCGAAGACACCCTGGTCAAGCGTCCGATCGTCATCCCGTTCGACATCGTGGTGCACGCGATCGGCATGGACCCGAACGCCGACAATCCCGAGATCTCGCAGGTCTTCGGTGTCGGGCTCGAGAAGCACGGCTTCCTGGAGCGCGCCGAGCAGTACACCAACACCTGTGGCACCACCCGCAAGGGCGTCTATTCCTGCGGTGCGGCCTACGGTCCCGAGACGATCGATGACTCGATCGCCCAGGGTGCCGCCGCTGGTGGTCGCGCGGTTGCGGATCTGCATGCGCTGGTTCAGAAAGCCGGCTGAGGTCGTTAGCGACGCGGCGGCTTCCGGGCTTGCCCCGGAGCCGCTGGAGGTCAGCTTCGACAAGGAGATCCTTGCGACGAAGCTGAACAGTCTGAACGAGGCCATCGCCGAGGCCGGCGGGGTCGACGGACTGGAGACCTTCATCGAGGCCCTGCGGTCGAAGCACGAGGTGTTTGCCGCGATCGTGGCCAAGGGCGACGAGATCGATGCCGAAGATGTCCGGGCCCTTGGCGGTCTGGTGTTCTCGGTCCGGCGCAAGCTGGGCTCGTTGATGGCCGAACGACAGGGTGCGCTGGTCGACGGGGTTCGGGCGCTGGTCCGGCCGGATGTCGAGGTCAACGAGCGCCTCGCCGGGTTCGCGGACTTGGCGGCCGACGACAAGAAGCTGCGGCGAGCGATCTGGGACTTCGGTGCCGAGATCCTGCACTTCGCGGACCCCGAGGCCATGCCGCTGGCGTGTCGCTGGGTCTGGGATACGTCGACCACGACGGGTGCGCTGCGGGAGTTTATCCGCGGCAATGACACCCTCCGCTCGATCCCCATCGGGGATTCGGTCGGGGCGATCGAGGGGGCGCGGCGCTGGTTTTTCGATGCGCTGGCCGAGGAAGGCTTCTATCGGGACCTGCCGTTCGTGACGGACCTGGTCTGGGTGCAGGCCTATTCGGACTATGCCCGGTCGCTGTCGATGAGTCTGGGGATGATCGACAACCAGTTCGGTACCAAGCAGGATCCGCTGGAACTGGCTGTCAAGATGCTGGGGATCGACTCCCCGGAAGGTCGCCTGAAAGGAAGCGATGCGTCGCTGCATTGAATAACGGAACGAACTTGAGCCTGGCTACACAGGTTTTCGGAGAGACGTCATGGCAATACATGAAAAGGCACTGATCGAGGACGAGCGCCTCCAGCAGCACGATGAGCTGGTGGTCGACGGGGTGGATGTGTCCGGCCACTGGAACACCATGATCGCCCCGCGCACGGTGCGCGATTACGACGACGATTTCGAATCGAAGATCCAGAGCTTCGCGGGTGGCGAAAACGTCCACCGCTGCTGGCAGTGCGGGTCGTGCACGAACTCCTGCACGATGTACGCGCAGAACGTGCAGTTCAATCCGCGCTACTGGATCTACCTGACCCGCCTGGGCATGAAGGAAGAGCTGGTCAAGGACAAGGACATCATCTGGCAGTGCGTCTCGTGCAACAAGTGCACGAACATCTGCCCGAAGGACGTGAAGCCTGAAGGTGTGATGAAGGCCCTGGCGCACTGGATGGAAGAGGAAGGGATCACCGAGAAGGCCCCGTCCACGCACTTCGACGAAGAGTTCGCCGACCAGATCTACAAGACCGGCCGCATCGAAGACGGCAAGGTCATGCAGAACTTCTTCAAGAAGACCGGCCAGCCGCTGGTGCAGGAATGGCTGAAGGTGTTCATCTTCCGCATGATGAAGCACCTGCCGGTGAAGCATCTGATGGCGATGGGCTTCAACACGATTCATACGCCGCGCACGAAGTCCTGGGGCAAGACCGGGGACGTGCTGAAGAATTACGTGCGCGAACAGAAGGAGGCCGCTCATGGCTAAGGTTGCTTACTATCCGGGTTGCGCGCTCGAGGGCTCCGGTGGGCCGTACGACCGCTCCACCCGCGTGCTGGTCAAGGCGCTGGGTCTCGAGATGGAGAACCTGCGGGACTGGAACTGCTGTGGCGCGATGGAGGTGAAGAACGTCCATCCCATGCTGCAGACCTACCTGTCCGCGCGGAACATGGCGATCGCCTCCGAGCAGATGGGCATGGACACCGTGATGGCGCCGTGCAACGGCTGCTACCACAACCTGAAGAAGGCCGAGTATGAGACCGCCACCTCCGAGGACGCGATGAATACCGTCCAGGATCTGGCGCGCAAGTCGGACGACCCGGTCTACAGCGGCGACGTGCGCACGCTGCACTTGCTCGAGTGGCTGATGGAAGAGCTGGGTCCCGAGGGGATCAAGCAGAAGATGACCAAGAGCCTGAACGGCATCAAGGTCGCCAACTACTACGGCTGCATGTATACCCGGCCGCGCCAGATCTTCCCCGAGAAGGACAACGGCCCGGGTTCCGACTCCAGCTACCAGCCGCACTTCATGGACGACCTGCTGGGTGCCGCCGGTGCGGTGAACGTGGAGTATCCGCTGAAGACGTCCTGCTGCGGCGGGGCGCATACGCTGTCGGATTCCGACACCTCGACCCAGCTGGTGCTGAACCTGCTGCAGTCGGCTGAGGACTCCGGCGCGGAAGTGATCGCGACCGAGTGCCCGACCTGCCACTCCGGCCTGGAGATGCATCAGGTGCGCGCCGAGACCGAGTTCGGGATCAAGACCG
Organism: Thioalkalivibrio sp. ALE9; assembly: GCF_000377445.1. Lineage (NCBI taxonomy): Bacteria > Pseudomonadati > Pseudomonadota > Gammaproteobacteria > Chromatiales > Ectothiorhodospiraceae > Thioalkalivibrio > Thioalkalivibrio sp. ALE9. Next base: position 128,765 of record NZ_KB898127.1, on the reverse strand, counting down.
ACGTGAAGGTGCTGTACTTCACCCAGCTGCTGGGTCTGGCCATGGGCCTGTCCCCGCGCAAGCTGGGCATTCACGAAAACGTGAGTGACTCGATCGGTCTGCTGAAGGAGAAGGGGGTCATCTGATCCCCCGATCCATGCCCAGCATGGCCCATTGACGAGTTCAGAAGACGGGCGCCTGGCGCCCGTTTTTTGTGGAGGCACGGGTCCGCTCGGTCCCGGGAACGAGGCGAAACATGGATTGCAACGGCTGCGAGTTTCACCCTGAACTGTTCTACGACGACGAGTTCCAGATCTGGCTGCGCCGCGAGGACGACGACACCCTGACGGTGGGGATGACCGACCTGTCGCAGACGATCGCGGGGAAGATCATCCACGTGCGCGTCCGGCGCCCCGGTACGCGACGCCCCCCGGGCAAGCCGGTGGCGACCATCGAGAGTGGCAAGTGGGCAGGCCCGATCCCGAACTTCATCGACTGCAAGATCGTCGAGGGGAATGACGAGGTGCTGGAGAATCCGGTGCTGCTGAACTCGGACCCGTACAATGCCTGGATCGCCCGGGTCGAGCCGACCAACGGGGTCGAGGCGGCGCTGGAGGAATTCCTGACCGGGGACAAGGCCGAGGAAGGCTATTGCAAGCGGGCCAAGGATGATGACATCCAGTGCCAGCGCAAGCTGCGGTGAGCGAAACCATGGCGAATCTCGACGACGACTACTACCTGGACAACGACGAGCAGACGGTCGTGATCATCATGACCTCGGGCCCGTCGACGCCGGGGCGCTGTGCCACCCCGTTCTATCTCGGTTCCGTGATGGCGTCCATGGACGTGGATGTCTATATCTTCTTCACTATGGAAGGCGTGCGCCTGATGGAGAAGGGGGTCGCGGACGATCTCCGGGCCATGGAAGACGGCAAATTGATCAAGGATTTTATTCAGGACGCGAAGCGCGCCGGAGTGCGGCTGCACGTTTGCCAGCCCGCGCTGCCGGGGTATAGAATCGACGCGTCTTCGGATCTCATCGACGAAGTCGATGAAGTGAATCGGGCGAGCGAACTAGCCGACCTGATACTACGCAGTGATAAAACGATAACGTTTTAATTTTCCCGCTTTATTTGAATATTCCTGGAGGAAGACATGGGTGCAGTTCGGGGTTGTGATATTCCGGAAGATCTGATGTACAACGTTGAAAACAACGTTTGGGTGCGCAAGGAAAGCGACGGTACCGCGACGGTCGGCCTGACTTCCTACGCCTGTTCGCTGGCGGGCACGATTGTGTCCTACACCCCGAAGAAGGTTGGCAAGACGGTCAAGAAGGACAAGTCCTGCACCACCGTCGAATCCGGCAAGTGGGTGGGTCCGGCGAAGACCCCGGTCACCGGTGAAGTCACCGAGACCAACGACAAGGTGGCCGGGAACCCGGGCCTGATCAACGAAGATCCCTACGGCGAAGGCTGGCTGATCAAGCTGAAGCCGGAAGACTGGGACGGCGAAGTCGGCGATCTGAAGACCGGCTCCGATGCCCTGGCGGCCTTCGAAGCCAAGATGGAAGCGGACGGTTTCGGCGGCTGCTGATCCCGGTTCCGGTCCGGGCCGCCGTTCCCTCGAGGTCGGCGGCCCCTTTTTTTCGGTAATACCCGAGTAAAACCTTCAAGAAATTCGCCGAACCCGGAGAACGCCCATGACGAGCTGGAACGATGTAATCCAGCGGGTCGAGCCCCTCGAGGACGTCCCTGTCGATCCGTCGCTGGTTGATGACCTCCAGCACAGCCTGCGACACAGCGGTGACCCGGGTTCGGTGCACTTCTACACCCCGACGTTCAAGTCCTATCAGTCGACGGAACTGGCCGATTGCGGCAAGAGTGCCTGGCCGGCCATGTCCATCACCGGCGGTGACTGCAAGCTGGCCTGCGATCACTGCAAGGCGAAGATCCTGGAGCCGATGATCCCCGTCCGCACCCCGGAGGATCTCTGGCGCCAGGTGAATGGTGTGATCGAGTCCGGGGCCCAGGGCATGCTGCTGACCGGAGGCTCCAACCATCGCAACGAGGTGGAGTACGACCCGTACTACTCCACCATCCGCCGGATCAAGGACGAGTTCCCCGAGTTCCGTATTGCCATGCACACGGCGCTGGTGGATGACGACATCGCGTTGTCCATGGAGCAGGCCGGCATCGACGCGGCCATGATGGACGTGATCGGGGCCCAGGACACGATCACGCAGGTCTACCACCTGCGGCGCAGCGTGGATGACTTCGAGCAGACGCTCGAGAGCCTGGTGAACACCAACATGAAGGTGGTCCCCCATATCGTGATCGGCCTGCACTACGGCAAGCTGCTGGGCGAGTGGAACGCGCTGGAGATGCTGGCGCGCCATCTGCCCGACGCGGTGGTGTTGGTGGTGGTCATGCCGTTCTACGCCCCGGCCAGCCGTCCGTTCGAGACCCCGGACGTGCACGCGGTCGGTCGCTTCTTCCACGATGCGCGCGAGCGCCTGGGCGATACGTCGCTGCTGCTGGGGTGTGCCCGGCCGCCGGGCGAGGCCAAGAGCCAGATCGACAGCTACGCGGTGATGGCGGGACTGTCCGGCATCGCGCACCCGGCCGAGGGTGTGGTGGAACTCGCTGCGCGCCTGGGCAAGAAGGTCCGGGTCACGCCGGCCTGCTGTTCCATCGCGGTCGGCGACGAGGTGATGGCCGAGGACGCCGGCGTCGGCAGCGGCGTTGAGCTGGACCTCGACACCATCGTGGCGGAGGAGACCCGCCGTCGGGAACAGGAGCGCAAGGCGCGCCAGGGCCTGGGCGGCATCCGCATCGTGACCGAAGGCGGCGAAGTGGCATCCGGGGGTGGCTGTCATGCCTGAACGCGATCAGACGACCCTGCGCGTCCTGGACACCGGGCTGCGCCCGGCGGCCGAGAACATGGCCTTCAACCGCTCGTTGCTGGAGTGTCACCAGGAAGGCGTTTCCCCGCATACCCTGCGCTTCCTGCAGTTCGAGCCCTGCGCGCTGGTGGGCTTTCACCAGAACGTCGACCAGGAGATCAACACCGAGTACTGCAAGGAGCACGGGATCGCGATCCAGCGGCGCATTACCGGCGGCGGTGCGATCTATTTCGATGCCACGCAGCTCGGCTGGGAGCTGTACCTGGACAAGCGCTTCCTCGGCACGGCGGACATGGGCCAGATCGCCGCCCGCATCTGCAACGCGGCGGCCGCGGGCATGCGCTCGCTGGGCGTGGACGCGCAGTTCCGCCCGCGTAACGACATCGAGGTCGATGGCCGCAAGATCTCCGGTACCGGCGGCGCTTTCGATGGCGAGTCGATCATGTATCAGGGCACGCTGCTGATCGAATTCGATGTAGAGGACATGCTGCGCATCCTGCGCATTCCGGCCGAGAAGCTCTCGAACAAGGCGATCGAGTCCGCCCGGGACCGGGTCGTGAACCTGGCGACGCTGCTGGAGGAGATGCCGGCCCTGGATGTGGTGAAGGACGCCATCGTGCGTGCCTTCGCCGAGGAGTTCGGTGTGCGCACCGAGGCCGCCGATCTGCTGCCGGAAGAGCGTCGCGCCTTCGACGCGGCCCTGGCCGAGATCGATACCGAGGAGTGGGTGTACCAGCGCAACCGCCCGGCGACCGATGCCCCGATGTTCGAGAGCATCTTCAAGTCCGACGGTGGCCTGATGCGCGTGGGTGCGGCGCTGGATCCCGAGCGCAAGCGCCTCAAGCAGCTCTGGATTACCGGCGATATCTTCGTCAAGCCGGCGCGGACCATCGCGGACCTGGAAGCCGCCCTGCGCGATACGCCGCAGGCGGAGATGGAGGATCGCGTGCGCGCCTTCTTCGCGGAACGCGACGTGGAGATGCTGCAGCTGACGGCCGACGACTTCATCGCCGCCATCCAGTCGGCTCTGGCGCAGGCCGAGGTCGACTCGGCGGCCGCGCAGTGAGCCGCGCCGGGAGCCTTCGCTGATGCTGCCGTCCAGGGTCGATGTCCTGGTGGTGGGGCTGGGGCCCGGCGGGGCCTCCGCCGCGCGCGTATGTGCCGCGGCCGGGCTGTCGGTGCTGGCGGTCGAGCGCAATAAGGCGTTTGGCGAGCCGGTACAGTGCGCCGAGTTTATCCCCAACCCGATGGGCGCTTATGCAAAGCCCGAGGGCGTTCTGCTGCAGCGCATCGATTCCATGCAGAGCTTCCTGCCCTCCGGCACCGTCGAGCATTCCGACTTCCCCGGCCTGATGGTGGATCGCGGCGAGTTCGACCGCGCCATCATCCGCGCGGCCGAGGCGAATGGGGCGCAGCTGGTCACCTCCACGCCGTTGATGGCGGTGGATGCCGAGCGTCACGTCGCCCGGGTGAAACATCAGGGGGCGGAGCAGGAGGTCGGGTATCGCGTACTGATCGCCGCCGACGGTCCGCATTCCCCGGTGGCCGAATCGCTGGGCCTGCCGGCCCTGCCAACGGTACAGACACGCCAGTACACCGTGCCGCTGAAAAAGGCCTATACCGCAACCGATGTCTGGCTCTCCGACGATTATCCGGGTGGCTACGCGTGGCTGTTCCCCAAGGGGGAATGGGCCAACCTTGGTCTGGGCGCCGACAAGCGGATCGCCGGTGACCTTAAGGCCCCGCTGGAGTCGCTGCATGCCCAGCTCGTGGAGCAGGGCCTGCTGGGCGAAGAGATCCGCTATCGCACCGGCGGGGCGATCCCGGTCGGCGGCCTGCGGGAGTCACTGGTGGCGGGGGATGTCCTGTTTGTCGGCGATGCCGCCGGGCTGACCCACCCCATCACCGGCGCCGGCATCGCCGCCGCCGTGGTGTCGGGCGAGGCCGCCGGCGAGGCCGCGATCGGCCACCTGGAAGGCGATGCCGAGGCCTTAGCCGACTACGACGAGGAGATGCGCGACCAGTACGGGCCGGCGCTGGAGCGGGCCTGCGAGCGCCGCGCCTTCCTCAATGAACACTGGCGGACCCCGCAGGCGCAGGAAGACGCTACCCAGCGCCGCGGATGGATTGCATTTTCCGAGTATTTCAACGATGGTGACCGGGCCGCGTAATCGGACCCGGTCGACGGATGCCTGGCATCCCCGAGACAACGCTGGAGGAACCCCATGAGTGCAAGTGCAGAGGAGATGGTCGCGCCGATCAACTTTTACCGGCCCGACTATCACATCAAGACCCCGGACATGCGTTCGCCGGAGTACGTGCAGATGTCCACCGCGGCCGCGATCACGCTGGGCCTGGTGCCGGGCACCATGCATCGCACGTCCTGCACGCACTGCCTGAACCTCCTGGTGACCTATCCGGAAGGCTGCCGCGCCAACTGCTCCTACTGCGGCCTGGCCCGCCACCGCGAGGAATCGCGGGACTACGCCGATCGCAACTTCATCCGCGTCGACTGGCCGACCGCCAAGTACGACGAGGTGATCGAGCGCGTGAAGAATCATGCCGACGCCGGTCAGTTCGAGCGCATGTGCATCTCCATGATCACGCATCCGAACTCCGATGCCGACACCGTCGAGCTGCTGGAGCGCTGGGTCGCCGAGGTCAACCATATCCCGGTGTCGATCCTGTCGAACCCGACCACCATGAGCTATGAAGACCTCCAGCTCCTGCGCGACAAGGGCGCGGACATCTTCACCGTCGCGCTGGACGCGGTGACCCCGGAGATCTTCGAGCGCACCCGTGGCAAGTCGGTGGAGAGCCCGCATACCTGGGACAAGTACTGGCAGTCCATCGAGTGGGCCGCCGAGATCTTCGGCCCGGAGAAGTTCGGCGCGCACCTGATCTGCGGCATGGGCGAGACCGAGGAAGAGATCCTGCAGGTCTGCCAGCGCATCCGCGACCTGGGCGGTCATAACCACATGTTTGCCTTCTTCCCGGAAGAGGGCTCGCTGATGGAAGACTGGAACCCGGTCCCGCGTGACCAGTGGCGCCGCGTGCAGCTGGGCCGCTTCGTCATCGACTACGCCGGTGGCCGCATCGACGACATGAAGTTCAACGCCGACGGCCAGGTGGTGGACTTCGGTCTGCCGCAGTCCGAGGTCGAGGAACTGATCGCCTCCGGCAAGCCGTTCCAGACCTCCGGCTGCCCCGGCAAGTCGGACGAGGAGGTCTCGGCCTGTAACCGTCCATATGGCGATTCCAGCCCGACGGACATCCTGTCGTTCCCGTTCGCGCTGAACAGCAGCGACGTCGGGTTCGTCAAGCGGCAGATGGCCGGGGAAGACGTCGGCACCTTCGACTTCGACGCCGACGAGGCGGAAGACGAGAAGACAGCCTGAAAACGATAGTGGTAGTATCCAGCGAAAGCCCCGGCATCCCCGGGGCTTTCGCACGTCAGGGGATCAATAAGACTTTTTGAATATTCAGGTTTCGAGCAGGGTTATCAAGGCCATTCCGAAGAGTGCCCTTGAACAGACCTGCCGAAAAACTCGCGACACGGTCGGTCACCGTGGCGCGGGCCGTGGGGACACCACCAAGACCGGACCGGCGGCATTACAAGGGGGCCGCGCGTAACCGGGGTGTTCGCACAACACAACAAGAAGACCACCAAAGGAGATACAAAATGGAAGCACGCATCATTCGCCGCAGCCTGGTGACGATCGCGGTCGGCCTGGCCATGGGCTCCGCCGGCGTCGCGCACGCCACCAACGGCTACTTCGCCCACGGCTACGGCACCAAGGCCAAGGGCATGGGGGGCGTCGGGATGGCGATCTCCCAGGACGCCTATGCCCCGGGCATCAACCCCGCCGGCATCGCCGGCATGGAAACCCGCATCGACGGCTCCCTCGCCTATTTCCGTCCCGAACGTTCGGTGACCTTCGAGAATCAGATGGGGTCCATGACCGTCGACTCCGGCAGTGAAGATTTCTTCATTCCCTCGTTCGGGTACGTGCAACAGATCGATGAGAACCGCTCCTGGGGTATTGCCCTGCTGGGTAATGGCGGCATGAACACCGATTACCCCGGCTACATGACCGGTGACCCGACCTGCGATCAAGGGGGTGGCGGGATCTTCTGTGGAGGACCGGCTGGTGTGGACCTCGAGCAGTTGGCGATTATCCCGACCTACGCTCAGCGATCGGCTAACGGCGGATTCAGCGTGGGCTTCAGTCCGATCATCAGTTACCAGCGATTCAGTGCGAAGGGCCTGGGGGCGTTCCAGGGGATGAGCAGTGACCCCGAGAACCTCACGAACAATGGAACCGATACCACTTGGGGGTACGGAGCCCAGATTGGTTTCCAGGCTGAACTGGCGGAGACCGTGACCCTCGGTGGTAGTTATCGCACCAAAATCCGAAACAGTGAATTTGATGACTACAGTGGGCTCTTCGCAGACGGCGGGAGCTTTGATATCCCATCGACCCTCGGTCTGGGCATCGCCGTTGAGGTAACCCCGAGTATCACGGTTTCCGCAGACTACACGCGCATCAACTATTCCGAGATTGATTCGATTTCCAATCCGAGCATGACCGGTATGCCTTTCGGCGCGGAAGGCGGGCCCGGCTTCGGCTGGCGAGACATTGGCGTATTCAAGATTGGTGCCCAGTTCGAGACGGCCAATGACTGGACCTGGCGTGTGGGCTACAACCGAGGGCAGAATCCGATCCACGCTCGTGACGTAACGCTCAATATCCTGGCGCCGGCCGTGATGGAAGACCACTTCACCGCCGGATTCACCAAGGCTTTCGGTCAGCATGAGCTGAACTTCGCCGCCATGTATGCTCCGAGCAATAGCGTATCCGGAGCACACATGATGCAGCCGGGGACCGACGTGAAGATCGAGATGGAGCAGTACGAGCTCGAGATCGGGTACGCGTACCGGTTCTGATCGGGAGGTCCGGGGCGGTCGCCTGACCGCCGCGGACTTCGGTGTCGTGTGCCCGGGAGGGCGCACCGGCCTTGAGGGGAAGGCCGGGTCCGCCAGGGCAGGCGGGTGATGCCGAGGTCCGTGACGTACTGGGGGTGCGTCCCGGGCCCTTCTTCCTGTCGAGCGTTCCGCTCGAACTTATTAGAGAATTCAAAGGAGGATGCCATGCGAGCAATCCACGCCTTGCGCGGGACTGTCCGCGCCGTCGGCATGGTCGCGGCGGTTGCGCTGTTCGCGGCGAGCCAGACCGTGGCGGCGGACAATTACCGTCCGTTCGTGCTGGCTTACACCGAATCGGGGACGGATGTCTCCGCCGAGGCCGCCAGTGTGCGGGAACGCCTGGAGGGGGCCGACTTCCGGTTCCTGGGCGAATATCCGGTCAGTGACGACCGGCATGTGGTCGTGGTGACCCACGATGATCTGCTGGCGGTGGCCGGCTCCGAGGCACGCGGTGGCTACATCGCCCCGATCCGTGTGTCCGTGACGGCCGTCGATGGCGAACTGCAGGTGAGTTACAACAACCTGGAGTATTTCCGTCATGCCTACCGTCTGGATGCGCCGGTATCCGGCGTCAGCGACCGGCTGGCCAGTACCCTCGGAGCGGAGCGCGACTTCGGGTCCGAGGACGGCATGAGCGAGCGCGACCTGAATCGCTATCGCTACACCTTCGGCATGGAGCGCTTCGATGCGCCCTACGAGCTGGCCAGCCATGGCAACCGGAGGAGCGCGTTGAGCGAGCTGGACAGCAACCTGGGCAACCGGGTCGCGGGGGTCAGCGAGATCTACCGGGTGGATATCCCGGGCCAGGACGTGACCGTGATCGGTGTGGCCGTGCGCGAGTCCGACGGGGCGGCCCAGGACTCGGCCGATCTGCACCAGCTGGGCATCGTGGACGTGGGCGAGTTCCGCCATACCGCGACAGTGCCGATCGAGATCCTGGTCCGCGGCGGCGAGGTCGAGGCCCTGCACATGCGTTTCCGCAAGGCCCTGCACTTCCCGGATCTGCGCATGCTGGGTGACAACAGCTTCATGCGGCTGCGCAGCTCGCCCGGTGCGCTGGAAGAGACCCTGAAGGAAGTCGCGGGTTACGAAGAAGAGGATACCGGCTTCGAGTGGTAAGACCGCTGGAGACCGCCTGCGCCATGGAACGGCGCAAGGGTGCGCGGAATTCCCGCGTAGCCCACTCAAGAACCCCGGTCCGCCGGGGTTTTTTTACGATCCGGACATGCACTTGTTTTATGCTCCCGCAACACTCGCGGCAGGACGCACATCCATGAAATCGATGAAGATCGCCAACATTGGCGAGATCCGCAACGAACTCAACAAGTACAAGAAGGGCAAGAAGCTCGATATCCACCAGTTCAACCAGGTGGCGCGCCTGGCCTGGCTGGGCAAGATCGTGATGCAGCCGCTCGATCTGGAAGACCCGGACTGCAAGTCCTTCCTGGTATATATCCAGGAGCCGGAAGAGCTGGCCGCGCATTTCCTCGATACCGACCAGGAACTGACCGGCGGCATCCACATCATCGATGGCGAGCAGGCGATGGCCATGGTCGAGATCATGCGCAGCGGGGTCGAGGAGCGCGCCAAGCTGTACGAGGATCTCTCCCGCAGTGACTTCTATTTCCGCTATTTCTACCAGCCCGGCCAGGAGGACAAGGCAGACGACTCCAGTGCCGGACAGGACAAGCCCGAGGGCTGACACTTGGTCGCATCCACGGTAACCCCGGAGTGGATCGACGCCGGGGCCCGATCCGCCGAAGAACTCCACGCGCTGTATACCGGTCTTGCGGCCTCCACCGCGCCGGATGCGCCCCCGCGTATCCTGTGGGTGCACGCGCACGAGCCGCATATCTCGATCGGGGCCAGCCAGGACGCGGAATCCGACCTGGATCTGGCCGCCTGCGCCGAACAGGGTGTGCCGGTCGTGCGGCGTCCACTGGGCGGTGGCTCGGTCTGGGTGGACGCCGACCAGGCCTGTTTCTTCCTGATCCAGCCGCGCCAGGTGCTGGCCCGTGGGCATCGCCACCTCTTCGCCGTGGGACTGGGCATCGCCATGGATGTGCTGCGCGCACTCGGTCTGGAGGGCGTGGAGGCCCGGGGCCAGGATGTCTGGGTCCAGGGGCGCAAGATCATGGGGACTGGGGCCGCAACGCTCGACGAGGGCTGTGTGTTCGGCGCCAGTTTCCTGCGACATTTCCCGGTCGAGCGCTTCCTCGCCTGCGTGTATGCCCCCAGCGAGGGCTACCGTGACTGGTTGCGCCCGGCGCTGGAGACGGGCATGACCGACTGCGCCCGCCAGTGTCCGCAGGTCCCCGCGCCCGCGCAGGTCGAGGCGGCCCTCCAGGGTGTCTTGGAACGCCGTTTCGGCATTCCGGCACGCCGGATCGAGCCGGACCGGGCGACCCTCGATCAGTGGCTGGCGCTGGGGCGCGAGGAACTGACGGACCTCGCCGACGGGCAGGGATCGCCGTCGGTGCGCGATGGCATCCGCGTGAACCGCGACAATCACGTGTTCGAGACCCGCGGGGCCTGCGGGCGCCTGCGCCTGCACGTGGAGGGATCGCATATCGCGCGGATCTGGTGCGAGGATGCGGCCACCACCGCCATCCTGGAGGAGCGTCTGGTCGGTGAATCGCCGGAACGCCTGCGCGTACGCTCGCGCCTGAACGGCCAGCTCGATGCCCGCATGGTGGACGAGATCAGTGCCCGCATCGACGGGCTTTATCGCGGAATCGCAGCGGCCTGACAGGCCCCGGTCCCGAGCCCCCTCCCCACGAACGCCGGAGAAGCCGCATGTCCGAACCGACGATCGAACGCCGCCTGGAGAAACGCCTGATCCTGATGACCCGGGACGGCGCGATGGGCGAGCGCCTGCAGGCCCAGCTGCCGCCGGAGTGGCAGATGCACCAGGTCACCGACCTGGATGAGCTCGGGCCGTGGAACGAGATCCTGCTGTACCGATTCCTGCTGCTGGACCTGGACGAGATCGAGGCCTTTGATCCGCTCGACGTGATCCGGATGCTGCGCATGGAATACCAGATCAACCTTCCGGTATTCTGCTTTGGTGGCGATCAGGACATCCAGGATGAAATGCGCCTGGCCCGCGCCGATCGCTTCTTCGGGCGCGACGAGATGATCGACAAGCTGCCCGAATTCGTCCGCCAGTACGACTGGTAGCCATCGGCCCGCGCGGGGCCTGGCGCCGCGAGGTGTATTGCAGGGAGATCGTCGAATGGACCCCATCATCCGGGTGCGCGAGCTGTACAAGGTCTTTGGCCCGAACCCGCAGGAGGGCCTGCGGCTGATCGAGGACGGGCTCGACAAGGACACCATCTTTGAGCGTACCGGCAACACGGTGGGCGTGAAGGACTGCAACCTGGATATCGCCGAAGGCGAGATCTTCGTGGTGATGGGGCTGTCCGGGTCCGGCAAGTCCACCCTGGTGCGGCTGCTGAACCGCCTGATCGAGCCGACCGCGGGGACCGTCGAGGTCCGCGGGCGTGACGTCACGCGCATGAGTCAGCGCGAGCTGATCCGGCTGCGCAGCGAGGATCTGGCGATGGTGTTTCAGTCCTTCGCGCTGATGCCGCACAAGACCGTGATCGACAACGCCGCGCTGGGGCTGGAGATCGCCGGCGTGGGCCGTGCCCGGCGCCGCGAGCGCGCGCTGGAGGCGCTCGACCAGGTCGGCCTGAAGGCCCATGCCCGCAGTTACCCCGACGAGCTTTCCGGCGGCATGCAACAGCGCGTGGGGCTGGCGCGGGCGCTGGCGACCGACCCCTCCATCATGCTGATGGACGAGGCCTTCTCCGCGCTGGATCCCCTCATTCGGACCGAGATGCAGGACCGGCTGCTGGATCTGCAGCGCGAGCACCGGCGGACCGTGGTGTTCATCTCCCACGACCTGGACGAGGCCATCCGCATCGGCGATCGCATCGCCATCATGCAGGGCGGCGAGGTGGTGCAGGTTGGCACGCCCAAGGAGATCATCCTCGATCCAGCCAACGAATACGTGCGTTCGTTCTTTCACGGGGTGGACATCACCCAGGTGTTCCAGGCGCGCGACATCATGGACAGCGAGACCATCCCCGTCCTCGCGGCGGATACCACGGCCGGCGAGGCCCGTAGCCGCATTGCGCGCGTGCCCGGCAATGAGGCCGTGATCGTCGATGCCGCGGGGCGTTTCCAGTCCGTGGTTCAGGCCAAGCGCCTGGGCGAGCTGACCGTGGACCGCCCCGCGAGCGAGGTGGCCGTGGAGGTCGAGCCGGTGGGCGAGGACACGCCTCTCGCGAATCTCCCGGGCCGGGCGGCGCAGGCGCCAGTGTCCATCCCGGTAGTGGATGCGGAAGGACAGTTCCGGGGGCTGGTGACCCTGCAGCGCCTGGTCGAGGCCCTCGATCGCAGTCGGAACGCGGCCGCCGCGAACGGAGATCACTGACATGGAAGGACGCATCAACATCCCCGTGGGGGACTGGATCGAGACCGCGGTCGACTGGATCCTCGACAATCTGGAGCCCGCGCTGGACGGCATCGCCTGGTTCCTGGGGCTGCTGACCAACTCCTTCGAGGGGGCGCTGCTGGCGATCCCGGCGTGGCTGCTGGTGCTGATCCTGGTCGGGCTCAGCTGGTGGCGGGTTAGCTGGCGCTTCGGCATCTTCGCCATCGTGGCGCTGGGGCTGATCCTGGGGATGGACCTGTGGGAGCCCACGATCAAGACGCTGTCGCTGGTGCTCGCGGCGACCGCCGTCGCGCTGGCGATCGGCATGCCGGTGGGTGTGGCGATGGCGCGCAGCGACTGGGTCGAGGCGTCGATCCGTCCGGTGCTGGACCTGATGCAGACCATGCCGCCGTTCGTCTATCTGATCCCGGCGGCGATCTTCTTCGGGCTGGGCACCGTGCCGGGTGCGATCGCCACGGTGGTGTTCTGTATGCCGCCGGTGGTGCGCCTGACCAACCTTGGTATTCGCCAGGTCAACCGCGAGCAGATTGAGGCGGGGCTGGCGTTTGGTTGCAATCGGCGCCAGCTTCTGACCAAGATTCAGTTACCTCTGGCGATGCCGTCCATCATGGCCGGCATCAACCAGACCATCATGCTGGCACTCTCCATGGTGGTGATCGCGTCGATGATCGGTGCCGGCGGGCTCGGCAATACCGTGCTGACCGGTATCCAGCGGCTCGATGTCGGGCTGGGGTTCGAGGGCGGCCTGGGCGTCGTGATCCTCGCCATCCTGCTCGACCGGATCACCCAGAGCGTAGGGCTGCGGCGCAAGGCGAGCGGCTGATTCGGGCTCGTGCGCGGCGCCATCCGTTTCACTCGAAGGAAGGAGTAGCAAGATGAACAAGACACTGACTTCAACCCTGCTGGGCGGCGTGCTGGCCGCCTCCATGGGCCTGTCCACCGCGCAGGCCGACGATATCCAGATCGGCTGGACCGCATGGTCCGACGCCGAGTTCGTGACCAAGCTGGCCGAACGCGTCATCGAGGACGAGATGGGTTATTCGGTCGAACTGATCCAGACCGACATCGCCCCGCAGTATCAGGGCCTGGCCTCCGGCGATATCGACATGATGCTGATGGCCTGGCTGCCGGGGACCCATGCCGACTATATGGAACGTGTCGGGCAGGACGTGGTGAACCTCGGCCCGCTGTACGGCAATGCCCGCCTGGGCTGGGTGGTGCCGGACTACGTGCCCGAGGATGAACTCGGCTCCATCGAGGACCTGAAGAAGGACTCGGTCCGTGATCGTCTGGACGGCCGCATTACCGGGATCGATCCCGGTGCGGGCCTGACCCGGCTCTCGGAAGAGGCCCTCGAGACCTACGGCCTGGACGGCTACAGCCTGCAGATCTCCTCCGGGGCGGGCATGACCTCCGCGCTGGACCGGGCGATCCGTCGTGATGAATGGATCGTCGTCACCGGCTGGAGCCCGCACTGGAAGTTCGGCGCCTACGACCTGCGCTACCTGGAAGACCCGGAAGAGGCCCTGGGCGGCTTCGAGCGTATCCATGCCCTGGCCCGCGAGGGCTTCGCCGAGGAGTATCACGATGTCGCGATGATGATCTCGCGCATGCACCTGAACCTGGACGTGCTGGAAGAGGCGATGTTCTACGCCCAGGAGAACTCCTACGCTGAGGCCGTGGACCGCTTCATCGAGGACCACCCGGAGTACGTGCAGTACTGGGTGACCGGCGTGATCGACTGATCAGCACGGACTACCCGCAGCACCCGAAAGCCCCGCCCCGGTGGGGCTTTCTTCGTTCAGGCCACTGCATTTTGTTTCACCACGAAGCGCACGAAGGCACGAAGAAGGGCAAGGGCTATTGCAGCACGGAGGGGGCGGAGGGCACGAACAGCACGGAGAAGTTCGGTTCAGGGGCGGACGACGGGGCGAATGGAACACGTTGTCGGCATTCTCCGGTCACGATGAAGATTGGCGGGCGTCCGGGATGGCGGGGGCGGGTGCTTTGAGCGGGCCGCTACTGTGGCTGGTCCAGAAACGCGAAAGGCCCCGGGCGGGTCGCCGCGGGGCCTTTGAGTGACGCGCCCCGGGACGAGCCGCGGGGTGGGGCGATCCGGGATCAGCCGATCCAGGCGTGCTCCAGCACGTCGATGCGGATCTTCTCGTGGAAGGTCTCGCCATTGCCCTCGATCACCAGGTCGCCAATGCGGGTGCCGGCGGTATCAAAGCTGAACTTGCAATCGAAGGTACCCGGCAGGGACACGCTGCCCTCGCACAGGGTTTCGCCTTCCACCGAGAACTTGCAGCTGGCGCTGCCGGAGCCGTTCAGCATGGCCTGGACCCGGAATTCCTCGTTGATCGGACGGCGGTACACGTTCGGGTCGCGGTTCGGGTTGTACTGCAGGTTGTTCAGCTTGACGAGTTTGACAAGTTTCATACCGGGTCCTCTGTTGAAGCGCTGAATCCGAGTGACGGGCGCCTTTGCACGCCCAACCCCGCAGCCGTGGGGCGTTTGGTTCATGCAAGTGCGCAGGTTCGATAGAATATAAACAGCAAATGATACAACAAAGCCTGCGCGAACACGATTGGCCGCCCGCCCAGCGCGCTGGAGGGTAACGCTGCGCACGCGCATACACCAGTCCCTGCCGGAGATCCCATGAAGAACCTGATCAACCGCATCCGCGGTGTGGAACGCGATGTCATCGAGAAGCCGGGGGACGCGGGCGGTGCCCCCTTCTACAAGCCCCAGGGTGACGAGATCGAGATCTTTCAGGCGGCGTACTCGAAGCGCCTGCCGGTGATGCTCAAGGGCCCGACCGGCTGCGGCAAGACCCGCTTCCTGGAACATGTCGCGCACACCCTCGGCCAGCCGCTGGTGACCGTCTCCTGCCACGAGGACCTGACCAGCTCCGATCTGGTCGGCCGCTTCCTGCTGGAAGGCGAGGAGACCGTCTGGCAGGACGGCCCGCTGACCCGTTCGGTCAAGGAGGGCGCGATCTGCTACCTCGACGAGATCGTCGAGGCACGTACCGACACCACCGTGGTCATTCACCCGCTGACCGACCACCGCCGCCAGCTCCCGCTGGACAAGAAGTCCCAGATCATCGACGCGCACGAGGACTTCATGCTGGTGATCTCCTACAACCCGGGATATCAGACCGTGCTGAAGGATCTGAAGCCCTCGACCAAGCAGCGCTTTGTCGGCATCCACTTTGACTACCCGGCCGAGGATGTCGAGCGCGAGATCGTGGCCAAGGAATCCGGCGGCCTGGATGCCGACCGCGTGGAAAAACTCGTGGCGGCCGGGCGCAAGGCCCGGGCCCTGAAGGACCATGGGCTGGAAGAGGCGACCTCCACCCGAGCACTCGCCTATGCCGGCGAACTGATGCAGGCCGGTCTGAGCCCGCGTGTGGCCTGCCGTGCCGCGATGATCGCCCCGATCACCGACGACCCCGAGCTGATCCAGGCGCTGGAAGAGATCTTCGACGCCCACTTCCCCGAGTCCGAAGCCGCGTGAGCGATATCGCGACCAACGGCGGCGCGAAACCGGAGGCGGAAGAACTCGTCGAGATCGAGGAAATCCTCCAGCACCTGGAGGACATCAGCTTCGTCGCCCACCGCGACACGAAGGAAGCCCTGCCGGCTATCCGCCCGTTCGGCGCCACCATTGCGCGGCGCTGGATCGAGACGGCCCGCGACCTGTTCTTCCATGACCGGGAGTCGGGCAAGAGCTTCATGCGCCACTCGGCGCGACTCGCCGAGCACATGCAGACGGTGGAGCTGTGGCTGGAGCAGGCGGCCCGCTTCAAGGAGTGGGTCAACTCGAACTATGCCCTGGAAGGCTTCATGGCCCAGGCCGATCGCGTGTATGACGCCTGGGGCGAGGCCGGCGAGCGCGAGTGGGCCGAGATCGGCCTGCGCTGGTGCGCGCGCAGTCTCCCGGATGCCCGGGCCTATTTCGAGACCGACTTCGAGAAGCTCGCCGGCGGGCGTGGCATCGACGGCCTGCGCGCCCTGATCGAGCCGGCCGAGACCCTGTTCGACGAGCGCGGCCTGACCCTGGATGCCTACCTCGAGGGTGCGCCGATCGCCCGCAACCTGGTCGGCGACCAGGGCCTGCTGTCCTGGGCGCGACGCGGCGCGGACCTGCTGAAGGCCGGGCGCTCGCGCGGCGAGGCGTACTTTCGCCTGGAGAGCGACGAGAGCCTGAAGCTGCTGCTGGAGGCGTTGCCGGGCTTTCGCCCGCGCATGCACGGGCGCTTCCTGCGCCTGGTGCTGATGGCCTGGCTGGACGCCGACATCCCGCTGGCCGATTCCAGCTGGAAGCCGGGCGAGGGCCGTCCGATGCTCGAGACCGATGGCCGGCGCCTGTTCATGCCGGCGGTAATGGACTCGCGCGAGGAGGCGATCGTCGCCACCCAGCATGCGGCCGCGCATCTCGCCTTCGATACCTATGCGCACAGCGAGGTGGAGCGGCTGTTCGCACGCGCGGGTGCCGAGCATCCACCGCTGGACGACAAGTCGCGCATCACCTGGCGCCCGCTGTTCGCGCCCTTCGAGGCGCGCATGTTCCGCTTCCAGGTGCTGTTCGACCTGGCCGAAGACCTGCGCGTAAACGCGCGCCTGGCCCCGCGCATACCGAACTTCCTGCCACGCCTGGTGGCGCTGGCCGAGGTCCACGGTCGCCCGGAGGGCGTGGCCGGCGTCTATTTCGACTTCGCACTGAAGGCCCACCAGGCCCTGCTGCGCGACGAGCCGCAGGACCCGCGTCTGGCGCGTGTGCTGGAGCCGGACGCGGACGTCGTAACCGCCTGGGCGGTCGGCGAGGAGCTGTTCGCCGACGAGGCCTTCCCCGAGATCACCATCGAGGATCGCGCCGAGGCCTATCTGCCCGGGCTGTCGCTGAACCAGTCGCTGCCGGTGTATCCGCAGCGCAAACGCGACGGCAGCCTGGCCGACTTCCGCGACCACGAGGCGCACGACGAGCACAAGTTCGAGCACCAGAAACAGGAAGAGCAGCCGCAGCAGGCCCCGGAGCAGGCGCAGAAGGACCCGGACGCCGACATCCAGACCCCGCAGCAGGAGACTTCCGGCACCGGCGGGCGCATCGGCACGGGCATCCCGCAGCCGGCGCAGGTGGCCAAGCGCGCCGCGCCCTACACCCCGAAGAAGGACGGCATCCCGTATCCGGAGTGGGACTACCGCGAGCAGCGCTACATCTCCGACTGGGTGAACCTCTACGAGCGGGTTCTGGACGACGAGGACCCGGAGCGGGCGGCCACGATCCTGTCGGAGAACGCCGATACCCTGAAGCGCCTGACCCGCGGCCTGGAGATGCAGCGCCCGATGCGCCTGGCGCCGCTGAGGAAACAGCTCGACGGTGACGAACTGGATACCGAGGCGGTGATCGACTACATCGCCGACAAGAAGGCGGGGCTGTCGCCCAAGGCCTTCATCTACCGCCGCCGTGCGGTGCAGCACCGCGATACCGCCGTGCTGATGCTGGCGGACATGTCCACCTCGATCATGGCGCGCCACCCGGGCGGGCAGGGCAAGATCGTCGACCGCGTGCGCGAGGGGATGATGCTGTTCGCCGAGGCGATCGAGAAGGTCGGCGACCCCTACGCGATTTCCGGCTTCGCCTCCAAGCAGCGCGACCAGGTCAACTACTACTGGCTGAAGGACTTCAACGAGGACCTGAACGACACCGTCCGCGCCCGCATCGCCGGGGTTTCCGGGCGTCTGGCCTCGCGTATGGGCGCGGGCATTCGGCACTCGCTGGAGGCATTCCGGCGCAGCTCGGCCCAGCGCCGACTGCTGCTGATCCTGTCCGACGGCCGCCCGGCCGACTACGACGACGGCGGCGATCAGCGCTACCTGCACGAGGACACGCGCATGGCGATGAAGGAGGCGGTGGACGCCGGCGTCCACCCCTTCTGCATCACCCTGGACCCGTCCGGTTCGGAATACCTGCCGGCGATCTTCGGTCCCGGCCACTACACCATCATCGACCACGTGGACGAGCTGCCGCGCCGTCTGCCCGAGATCTACCTGAGGCTGCGCCAGTGAGTGCCACCCCCGAATCCATCGATGCATCCACCGGGGCCGCGGCCCGGCACTCGGAGCCGGCCCGTCGTCATGCCACGTTGCTGCATGCCCCGCGCTATCGCGGGCACAGCTACGGCGACAACCACCCGCTCGGGATCCCGCGCGTCTCGCTGACCATCGACCTGATCGAGGCCTATGACGCGATCACGCCGCAGGAGATGGCCGTATCGCGCAAGGCACAGCCGGCCGAGCTCGAATGGTTTCACACCCGCGAGTACGTCGCCGCGATGCAGCGCGCCGAGGCGCTGGGCAAGGTCTTTCAGCGCTACCGCGACCGCCACAACATCGGCAACTTCGAGAACCCGTTCTTCGCCGGTTTCTTCGCTACTCCGGCGACTGCCACCTGGGGCTCCATCCAGGGGGCCGAGGTGGTGCTGGGCGGGCGCATGGCCTTCAACCCGGCCGGTGGCATGCATCACGCCGCCCCCGACCAGGCGCGCGGCTTTTGCTACTTCAACGACCCGGCGCTGGCCATCCTGCGCCTGCGCCAGGCCGGGCAGCGCGTGCTGTATCTGGATATCGACGCCCACCACGGCGACGGGGTCGAGGCCGCGTTCACCGACGACCCGGACGTGCTCACCGTCTCCCTGCACATGGACACCGAATACGGCTACCCCTTCGAGGGCGGGCGCATCGAGGACACCGGACCGCTGGGCAACGCCGTGAACCTGCCGCTGCCCAAGGAGACCAACGACACGGAGTTCCGCGCCGCCTTCACGGCCGTCTGGGAGGCCGTGCGCACCCGCTGGCAGCCGGATGCGGTCGTGGTCCAGGCCGGGACCGATGCGCTGCTGCCGGACCCGCTCGGCAAGTTCGGCATCTCCACCCAGTGCTTCCTCCAGTGCATCGACGACGTAATCGAGACCAGCCCGCGCCACGCCGACGGCACGCCGAGGCTCCTGGTGCTCGGAGGCGGCGGTTATCACCCGCTGGCGCTGGCGCGCTGCTGGACCGGGGTCTGGGCCCTGCTGACTGGCCGCGAGCTCCCCGCCGCGATCCCGGAGGCCGGCCAGAACCTGCTGCGCGAGGTCGACTGGGACATGGACGAGGAGGAGGACTGGTACGAGAACCTGTTCGTCTCCCGCCTCGACGCCGACCGCTCGGGCCCGGTCCGTCCTGAACTCAACGCCCGCCTGGAGCACCTTTTAGCCACGCATCCTTTGTTCGCGCAAGGCTGACTGCGGCGGAGTGAGGCGGGGTGGGAGTAGCCCGGCCCACCTGCGGGTTTTCGCAAATCCCGTCGGCTGACGTAGGATTCCACAGCTTGCAGGCTGGGGGCACCCGGTCGGTACGACGTCTGATCGAGCGAGGAGACGCATGGAGTCCGAGCAGAAACTGATACCCGGATACGCCAATGCCAAGGCAACGCGCCGCTACGCGGAGCAGTTCGTGGCCGAGGGCAAGGCCGCCGAGGGGCATTACAGCGAGTTCTCGCGCGCGAAGATGCGCCTGTCGAGCCTCGGCATCGGCACCTTCGGCGGCGCGGCCACCGCCGAGGTGGACGCGCAGATCTCCGCGATCGTCGCGCGCGGGCTGACCGAGGGCGTCAACGTGGTGGATACCGGCGCGCACTACCGGTACGGGCGTTCGCTGGCGGCCGTCGGGGCGGGTGTGCGCACCGCGCTGGAGGCCGGGGTCCCGCGCGAGGCGATGTTCCTGATCTCCAAGGGCGGCTTCCTGACGCTGCGCGGCGGGCCGCCGGAGGACATGGAGGCCTGGTTCCAGCGCGAGATCGAGTCCCAGGGCATGGGGACGAAGGACGACCTGGCCAAGGGCGCGCACCTGCTGACGCCGGAATACATCCACTACCAGATGGAGCTGTCGCGCTCGCTGATGGGGGTGGAGACGCTGGATGCCTTCATCATCGACCAGCCCGAGGTGCACATCCACGAGATCGGCAAGGAAGCGACCAACCGCAAGCTGGAGCCGGTGTTCGAGGTGCTGGAGCGGGCCGCGCGCGAGAAGAAGATCCGCGCCTACGGCATCTCCACCTTCGAGGGCTTCCGCGAGGAGACCGATGCCGCGGTGTTCCAGTCGCTGACCTCGATGCAGGGGCTGGCCGAGCGCGCCGCGCAGACCGTCACCGGCGACGACCATGCCCGGCATCACTTCAAGATCGCGATGCTCCCCTTCAACCAGGTGATGCTGGAGGGGTTCACCCGCTTCAACACCGCCACCGGGCAGGGCAACGTGGCGAGCCCGCTGCAGGCCGCCCACCAGCTCGAGGTGTACATGATTGCCTCGCACTCCATGCTCAAGGGCCATCTGGCGCAGCAGTCGGTGGAGGTGGTCGAGCAGCAGCTGGCCAGCCTGCCTAATCCGGCTCAGCGCGCGATGCAGTTCAACCGTTCCACGCCGGGGCTGGGCACCTCGCTGGTCGGCATGAGTACGCCGGCGCACCTGGACGACATGCTGGCGGTGATGCGCGAGCCGATGATGGACAAGAAGGCCTACCTTGGCATGTTCAAGAAGGCCGAGGAGTAAGCCGGAGCCGGGTCTTTCCCTGGTGGGAGCCGGCTTGCCGGCGAAGCCCCTGCCTGCATCCGGCTTTGGCAGGGGCTTCGCGTGCAAGCACGCTCCCACAGGGTCCCGGGCCCCGGCTGCAATCGCGAATTCATGCACAAAGGTATGCCATGCAGGTTGATCTGAAGGCCCTCGAATTTCCCGCGATCCAGCGCCTGCTGGAGCGCCT
Organism: Thioalkalivibrio sp. ALE9; assembly: GCF_000377445.1. Classification (NCBI taxonomy): domain Bacteria; kingdom Pseudomonadati; phylum Pseudomonadota; class Gammaproteobacteria; order Chromatiales; family Ectothiorhodospiraceae; genus Thioalkalivibrio; species Thioalkalivibrio sp. ALE9. Next base: position 107,633 of record NZ_KB898127.1, on the reverse strand, counting down.
GACTGCCACCCCCTACGGTGCCGATGCCGCGCGCGGCCTGGAGCCGGCGCCGAACCTGGATGCCGCCCGGGCCCTGCAAAAGGCGGTAACCGTCGCGCGCCAGCGCCTGGACGCCGGCACCCTGCCGCGGCTGGGCCAGCTTCCCGACGTGCGCGCGGCGCTGCGCCAGGCGGCCAATCCCGGCGCGGCCCTCCCGGTGCAGGCGCTGCACAACCTGCAGACCATCATGCGTCATGCCCGCGAGCTGGCGGACCAGCTCGCCGATACGCCGGAGATCTACCCGGCCGACCTGAACAAACTGTATCCGCCCGAGGCACTGGAAGAGCGTCTGTCCGCGTGCCTGAATCCTGGGGGTTCGCTGCGCGAGGACGCCAGTGCATCACTGGTCGAGGCCTTTGGCGAGCGCAACCGCCTGCGCGGCGAGGTCGAGGCGGTGGTAAAGAAGCGTCTGGCAGCCTCCGATGTCGCGCAGAAGGGCGAGGACGCGCTGAAGGTTCAGTGGCACCAGGAGCGCGCCGTGATGGTGCTGCGCGGGGATGCCGCCAGCGCGGTAAAGGGCGTGCGCCGAGGCACGGCCATGGGCGGGCGCGACCAGATCGTGGAGCCGATCGAGGCGGTGCCGCTGAACAACCAGCTGGATACGGTCAACGGTCAGATCAACACCGAGCAGCAGCGCCTGCTACGCGAGCTGACCGATGTGGTGCGCCAGTACGGCGAGCCGCTGGAGCTGATGCTGACCGCGCTGACCTGGATCGATCTCGCCTCGGCCGCGGCGCAGCTCTCGGCCCAGATGAATGCCCACGCCCCGCGGCTGGAGGCCGAGGCGGGCGTGGAGCTGGTCGAGGCCTACCATCCGCTGCTGCTGTTGCAGTTTGCCGAGGGCAACGGCCCGCAGCCGGTGCCGCTGTCGATCCGGCTGGATGGCGAGCAGCCGCTGTTGCTGATCACCGGGCCGAACACCGGTGGCAAGACGGTCGCGCTGAAGACCTTGGGCCTGCTGGTCACCATGGCGTGGTGCGGGCTGCATATCCCGGCCGAACAGGACTGCCGCATCGGGCGTTTCGATCAGGTGATGGTGGATGTTGGTGACAACCAGAGCCTGTTCCACCACCTGTCGACCTTCGCCGGGCATGTGGAGGTCCTGAAACGCATCCTCGAAAACGCCGGCCCCGAGAGCCTGATCCTGCTGGACGAGCTGGGCACGGGCACCGACCCGGACGAGGGCGCGGCCCTGGCGATGGCGATGCTGGACGAACTGCGCGCGCGGGGCACGCGCGGGATCGTGAACACCCACCTGGCGCCGCTGAAGGACTACGCCGCACAGCATGCGGGCATCGTCAACGCCTCGATGCAGTTCGACGCGGAGACCCTGTCGCCCACCTACCGGTTGCTGATTGGCGAGCCCGGCGTCTCCTTCGGTCTGACCATCGCGGAGAAGAACGGCCTGCCGCCGCAGCTGGTGGCCCGCGCCCGCGAGCACTTCGCCGAGCTGCCCACCGCGCAGGCTGGGGCCGAGCACAGCTGAGCCTTGATCCGGGGTGCTCCCTGGAGATCGCCGCGGCGCTGCGCGCCTCGCGATGACGATTATTTTTCGTGCCGGTCATGGCGAGGCCCCGCCGGGGCCGTGGCCATCTCTGGGCACAACCCCAACGCGGGTTGCGGCAGGCTCCTCGGCGCTGCATGAATTGCACCGATTCCGCGCGTCATGGCGTGAAATGGGGGCGATTTCATATTAGGATGGTGGGCTATTTTGATTTGTGGTGCATGATCGCTCGACGATCGTGCACAAGCCCCCGGTAAGGAAGTCGACCATCATGTCCGAGACCGCAAGTTCCTCCACCGCCATCACCGGCGCCGAAATCTTCTGCCGCAGCCTGCAGGCCGAGGGCGTCGAGGTCGTATTCGGCTATCCCGGTGGCGCGGTACTGCACATCTACGATGCGCTGTACCGGCAGGACAAGGTCTCCCACGTACTGGTGCGCCACGAGCAGGGCGCGGTACATGCGGCCGAGGGCTATGCCAAGTCCTCCGACAAGCCCGGCGTGGCGCTGGTCACCTCCGGCCCCGGCGCGACCAACGCGATCACCGGGATCGCCGATGCGTACATGGATTCTGTGCCGCTGGTGGTGTTCACCGGCCAGGTGCCGACCAGCCTGATCGGCAATGATGCCTTTCAGGAGGTCGACACCGTGGGGATCACGCGTCCCTGCGTGAAGCACAACTTCCTGGTCAAGGACGTGAAGGACCTGGCCACCACCATCAAGAAGGCCTTTTACGTGGCGACCACCGGTCGTCCGGGCCCGGTGGTGGTGGATATCCCGAAGGACGTAACCGCCGACAGCTGCGAGTTCGAGTATCCGGAGAGCATCCACATGCGCTCCTACAACCCGGTCTCGAAGGGGCACACCGGGCAGATCCGCAAGGCGGTCGAACTGATTCTGTCGGCGAAACAGCCGATGATCTACACCGGCGGTGGCGTGATCCTGGGCAAGGGTTCCGAGGCGCTGACGGAGTTCACCCGCAAGCTGGGCTATCCGATCACCAACACCCTGATGGGGCTGGGCGGCTACCCGGCGTCGGACAAGCAGTACCTCGGCATGCTCGGCATGCACGGGACCTACGAGGCCAACATGGCCATGCATCACGCGGACGTGCTGATCGCGATCGGTGCGCGCTTCGACGACCGTGTGACCGGCAACATCGAGAAGTTCTGCCCGCATGCGAAGATCGTGCACGTCGATGTCGACCCGTCCTCCATCTCCAAGAACGTGAAGGTGGACGTGCCGATCGTGGGCGAGGTGGAGCCGGTGCTGCGCGAGCTGATCAAGGGGCTGGACGAGAACGGCGGCAAGCCGGATGCCGAGGCTCTGGCTTCCTGGTGGAAGCAGATCGAGGAATGGCAGGCGCAGGACTGCCTGAAGTACGACCAGAATTCCGAGCTGATCAAGCCGCAGTACGTGGTGCAGAAGTTCTGGGAGCTCACCCAGGGCGAGGCCTTCGTGACCTCGGATGTCGGCCAGCACCAGATGTGGGCCGCGCAGTTCTACCGCTTCGACAAGCCGAACCGCTGGATCAACTCCGGCGGCCTGGGCACGATGGGCGTGGGCCTGCCGTTCGCAATGGGCGTGCAGTTCGCGCACCCGGACGCGACGGTGGGCTGCATCACCGGCGAGGCCAGCATCCAGATGTGCATCCAGGAGCTCTCCACCTGCTTCCAGTACCAGCTGCCGCTGAAGATCCTGAACCTGAACAACCGCTACCTGGGCATGGTCCGGCAGTGGCAGGAGTTCTTCTACCAGGGCCGCTACGCGATGTCCTACATGGATGCCCTGCCGGATTTCGTGAAGCTGGCCGAGGCCTATGGCCATGTCGGCATCCAGGTCACCCAGCCCGGGGACGTCGAGGGTGCGATCAAGGAGGCCCTGGCGCAGAAGGAGCGCCTGGTGTTCCTGGACTTCATCACCGACCAGTCCGAGAACGTGTATCCAATGATCCCGGCCGGTGCCGGCCAGAACGAGATGATCCTGGTCTGAGCCGGGTACAGGGAAGAGCCGTATGCGTCATATCATCAGTGTCCTGCTGGAAAACGAAGCCGGTGCCCTCTCGCGGGTGGCCGGGCTGTTCTCCGCGCGTGGCTACAACATCGAGTCGCTGACCGTCGCGCCGACCGACGACCCGTCGCTGTCGCGCATGACCATCGTCACCAGTGGTTCCGACGAGATCGTCGAGCAGATCACCAAGCAGCTGAACAAGCTGATCGACGTGATCAAGCTGCTGGACATGACCGCCTATCCGCACATCGAGCGCGAGATGGCGCTGGTCAAGGTCCGCGTGCCGGAGGCCGCCGATCGCGAGGAGGCGAAGCGCCTGGCGGATATCTTCCGCGGCCGCATCATCGACGTGACCCACGACACCTATGTCGTCGAGATCACCGGCGAGGGCTCCAAGCTGGATGCTTTCCTCGAGGCGCTCCAGCCGTTCCCGGTGCTGGAGGTCGTGCGTTCCGGCGTCATGGGCATCGCACGCGGCGACGTCAGCCTGCAGATCTGAATCCCCGGGTCCGGCCCCCACTGGCGGGGCCGGACCCGTTTGTTTGCCATGGGCCCCGTACGGGGTTGATATCAAGGAAATTGTGATGAATCTCTACTACGACAAAGACGCCGATCTCTCCATCATCCAGGGCATGAAGGTGGCCATCATCGGCTACGGCTCTCAGGGCCACGCCCATGCGAACAACCTGAAGGACTCCGGCGTGGACGTGACCGTGGGCCTGCGCGAGGGCTCCGGTTCCCGCGCCAAGGCCGAAGAGGCGGGCCTGAAGGTCGCCGACGTCGACGCCGCGACCGCCGGCGCCGACCTGATCATGGTGCTGGCCCCGGACGAGTACCAGGCCGCGCTGTACCGCGACGTGCTGGAACCGAACCTGAAGCAGGGCGCGACCCTGGCCTTCGCCCACGGCTTCGCGATCCACTACAACCAGATCGAGCCGCGCAAGGACCTGGACGTGATCATGATCGCGCCCAAGGCCCCGGGCCACACCGTGCGCTCCGAGTTCGTGCGTGGCGGCGGTATCCCCGACCTGATCGCCATCCAGCAGGACGCCTCCGGCAAGGCCCGTGACATCGCGATGTCCTATGCCTCCGCGATCGGCGGCGGTCGCACCGGCATCATCGAGACCACCTTCAAGGACGAGACCGAGACCGACCTGTTCGGCGAACAGGCCGTGCTGTGCGGCGGTGTGGTGGAGCTGGTCAAGGCCGGCTTCGAGACCCTGACCGAGGCGGGTTACGCCCCGGAGATGGCCTACTTCGAGTGCCTGCACGAGCTGAAGCTGATCGTCGACCTGATGTACGAGGGCGGCATCGCCAACATGAACTACTCGATCTCCAACAATGCCGAGTACGGCGAGTACGTGACCGGCCCGCAGGTGATCAACGAGGAGTCCCGCTGGGCCATGCGCGAGGCGCTGAAGAACATCCAGAACGGCGAGTACGCCAAGCAGTTCATCCTGGAAGGCGCCATGAACTACCCGTCGATGACCGCCAACCGCCGCCTGAACGCCGCCCACGAGATCGAGCAGGTGGGCGAACGCCTGCGTGCGATGATGCCGTGGATCAAGGCCAACCAGCTGGTCGACAAGTCCCGCAACTGATGCGGCTCCCCGCGGCGGGCGTTCCGGCCCGCCGTGGTCCTTCATTCCTGCCGAGCGCCCGATGCTGTTTCCGCTAGCCCCTGAAGGCCGCCTGTTCGTGATCATCGCCGCGTGGATGGCGGTTATCACGTTGCTGGTCGGGGAGGCGGAGCTGGGCCTGTTCATGGTGATCCTCACCGTGTTCCTGATGGCGGTGTTCCGTGACCTGCGGCGCAAGGCCCCGGCGCCGGCCCTGGGCGTAATCGCCCCGGCTGATGGCACCATCGAATCGGTCGCCGAGGCCCGCGACCCGTTCACGAAGAAGCCGGCGGTCTGCATCCGCCTGCGCCAGCGGCGGCTGGGCGAGTACAACGTGCATGCTCCGCAGGAGGCCGAGATCCGCGAACGGGTCTGGCCGGGCAAGGAAACCGACGAAGCCCCGGATGCGCAACTGGAGGGCCGCCTGGCCTACGCGCTGGAGACCGACGAGGGCACGCGGCTGACCCTGGCCCTCAGTGTCGATCACTGGCCGCGGATGATCCGCATGCAGAACAACGTCCCGGGCAATCGTCTGGGGCGCGGCAAGCGCATGGGGTTCGCCGGCTTTGGTGGTACCTTCGAGGTGTGGCTGCCGGCCGGGTCGCAGGTGATGGTCGAGCCGGGGCAGCGGGTGCTGGCTGGTTCCGCCCTGCTGGGCGGGCTGCCGGAGTCCGAATCGACCGGGGACGCCGAGGGGGCCGTGGAGATGCTGCAATGAGTACAGGCGACGAAGGCGACCGGCGCGCGGAACCCGACTACATCGAGGGCGAGGACACCATCGCCGACGACCAGCCCCCGCATCGTCGGCGCCGGCGCGGCGTGTTCCTGCTGCCCAACCTGTTCACCACGGGGGTGCTCTTCTCCGGCTTCTTCGCCATCGTCTCGGCGATCAACGGCGAATACATCACCGCTGCCATCGCGGTCTTCGTGGCCATGGTGCTGGACACCCTGGACGGGCGCGTCGCGCGCATGACCGACACCCAGAGCGAGTTCGGCGCGCAGTACGATTCGCTGTCGGATCTCGTCTCGTTCGGTGTTGCGCCGGCGCTGATCGTCTACCTGTGGCAACTGCATGACCTGGGCAACTTCGGCTGGGTGGCGGCGTTCTTCTTTACCACCGCCGCCGCGCTGCGCCTGGCGCGCTTCAACAGCCGCCTCGCGGTCAGCGACAAGCGCTTCTTCCAGGGCCTGCCAAGCCCCGCCAGTGCCGCGATCCTGGTCGGTATGGTCTGGGTGCTGGAGGATTGGGGCATCCCCGCCGAGCTGGCCGATCCGTACGTGGTCGGCATCCTGGTGGTTACCGTGCTGTCCGGGGCGGCAATGGTCAGTAACCTGACCTACTTCAGCTTCAAGGACATGGACTTCAAGCACCGGGTGCCCTTCCTGGCGATCGTCGGCGTGGTGGTCGCGCTGATGCTGCTGGCCCTGGATCCGCCCAAGGTCCTCCTCGCGGGCTTCGTGATCTATGCCCTGTCCGGTCCGCTGCTGACCCTGGAGCGCTGGCGCCGGCATCGTCGCCGGGCGCCCTCGGGGGAGTAGTCGCGTGTCGCTGTCGGTGCGCCAGCGCCGCATCCTCGCGGATATGGGTATCCCGGTGTGGCGGTCGCGGGTCGCGGCCGCCCCGGCGATCGAAGCGCCGCCGGGCGAACCGCTGGCCCCGGCCGCCGAGGTGCCGTCCGGGGCGGCGGATGCGGGTGGCGGGGGGCAGGACGCCGCCGTCGCGACCCTGGACTGGGAGGCCCTCCAGACACGCGTGCGTGACTGCCAGGCCTGTGCCGAGCTGGCGCGCGAACGTACGCAGACCGTGTTCGGGGTGGGCGATCCGCGCGCCCGCTGGCTGTTCATTGGCGAGGCCCCCGGCGCGGAGGAGGACCGGCGGGGGGAACCCTTCGTCGGCCGTGCCGGACAGCTGCTGGACAACATGCTGCGGGCGCTGGGGCTGGAGCGGGGCCACGATGTCTTCATTGCCAACGTTCTGAAGTGCCGGCCCCCCGGAAACCGCGACCCGAAACCGGAGGAATCGGCGGCCTGCCGCGCCTACCTCGATCGCCAGATCGCCCTGATCCAGCCCCAGGTCATTGTCGCCCTGGGACGGATCGCGGCCCAGAGCCTGCTGGCATCGGAGGAGCCCCTGGGACGCCTGCGCGGGGCGCAGCACCGCTATCAGGGCGTGCCGCTGGTGGTGACCTATCACCCGGCCTACCTGCTGCGAAAGCCGGGAGACAAGGGCAAGGCCTGGCAGGACCTGCAGCGCGCCCGGGCCTTCCTGGAGTAACCCGATTCCCGTTGTGGAGATGGGAACCCGGGCAGCATTCCCGGGCTCGGAACTCCCGGAAGCGCCCCGTATCCCCTTCGTTCACCCCGTTCAGGAGGAAGCTGCGACATGAGTGCCGAACCCCGCGTCCAGCCCGAGTTGCGCCGTATGCAGACGGCGGATGTGGAGGGGGTGATGCGCGTGGAACGCGAGGCCTATGACTACCCGTGGACCGCCCGCATCTTCGAGGACTGCATCCGTGTGGGCTATGACTGCTGGGTGCTCGAGGTGGATGGCCGCCAGGTGGGCCACACCGTGCTGAGCGTGGCCGCGGGCGAGGCCCACCTGCTGAACCTGACGGTGGACCCGCGCTGGCAGGGCAACGGGCTGGGCCGGTTCATGGTGCGGCGCTTGTTCGACTATGCCTGTGAGCAGGAGGCCGAGGCGCTCTTTCTGGAGGTCCGTCCGTCGAACGTGGCCGCGGTCCAGCTCTACCGTTCGGAGGGCTTCGAGCATGTCGGCACCCGCCCGCGCTACTACCCGCTACCCAGCGGCCGCGAGGATGCCTGGGTTCTGACACGTCGCTGCAACGCCCCGGCCGGGGCCTGACGGGTTCCGCTGGCGGCGTGAAACCGGTCACAGTCCCGGGTGACCTTTGCGTGATGTGCGCCCGTTTTGCCGTCATCGGTTCTCGTCCTGCCACCCCCGCGTTGTGACGGCCCGCCCCCCGGACTATGATCAAAACCGGTATTCGCCCCGACACCGGATGAGGTAACCCATGTCCCGATCCCTGCGCGCACTGTTCGTTTCGCTCCCTCTGGCCCTGCCACTGGCGCTGTCCGCCGGGGCCGTTCAGGCCCAGCAGTCCTTTGGTTATGACGAGGCCGAGCGCCAGCAGGAACTGCTGGAGGTCTGGTACGAGATCCGCGAAAGCAACGCGCAGAAGGGCAATACCGCGGCGATGTTCGACGTGGGTATGGCCAACTACTCCGGGCGGGGTACGCCAGTGGACCACGACCAGGCCGTGCGCTGGTTCGCCCGCGCAGCGGATGCCGACCACGCCGGGGCCCACTACTACCTGGGCTATCTCCTGGCGGCCGGCAAGGGCGCCCCGGCGGACCCCGAGCGCAGCCGCGAGCACTACACCCGCGCCGCCGAACTGGGACATGCCGATGCCCAGTACTGGCTAGGGAGCCACCTGGCCAATGGCGAACAGGACCCGGCCGCCGGTCTCGAATGGCTGACCCGGGCCGCGGATCAGGGGCTGCCCGCCGCCCAGTACTACGTCGGGTTGCTGCACGAGAACGGCCAGGGCACCACGCGCGATGCGGCCGCCGCCGCCCGCTGGTACACCGCCGCGGCGGAACAGGGCTACCGGCATGCCCAGATCGGGCTGGGCCGGCTGCACCAGAACGGCCGCGGGGTCGAGCGTGACCTGGTGCAGGCGCATGTCTGGTACAGCCTGGCCCAGGACGAAGAGCGCATTGCTACGCTCGAGGCCCGCATGAACAACCGCGACCTGGTGACCGCGCGCGGGCGTCTGGAGGAGCAGAACGCGGCGATCCAGGCGGCCGCCGCACGCTGAGCCCGCAGCGGCCAGTGTGGGGTTGCACAACGGCCCCGGCTTCCGGGGCCGTTTGCGTTTCGGGGGCATCCGGCTGAACCGGACCCCCGATTTCGCGTTAAACTTGCGGGCTGTTCCCAGCGGCCCGAATGCATGTCCTTTATCGAGGAAACCCGCCGACGCCGGACCTTCGCGATCATCTCGCACCCGGACGCCGGCAAGACCACCATGACCGAAAAGCTCCTGCTGTACGGCGGCGCGATCCAGCTCGCGGGTACGGTCAAGGGGCGCAAGTCGTCGCGCCATGCCACCTCCGACTGGATGGAGATGGAGAAGTCGCGCGGGATCTCGGTCACCTCGTCCGTGATGCAGTACCCGTACAAGGGGCGCATGGTGAACCTGCTGGACACCCCCGGGCACGCGGACTTCTCCGAGGACACCTACCGCACGCTGACCGCGGTGGACTCCGCGTTGATGGTGATCGACGCGGCCAAGGGCGTGGAAGAACGCACCATCAAGCTGATGGAGGTCTGCCGGCTGCGCGACACGCCGATCATGACCTTCGTCAACAAGATGGACCGCGAGGGCCGCGACCCGATCGAGCTGCTCGACGAGGTCGAGGAGGTACTGAAGATCGAGTGCGCCCCGGTCACCTGGCCGATCGGCTCCGGCAAGCGCTTCCGTGGCGTCTACCATATCCGTCGCGATGCGGTGCACCTGTACGATCCCGAGCAGGGCGGGAAGAAGTCCACCGGCGAGATCATCGAGGGCCTGGACAATCCGCGCCTGGACGAGGTGCTGGGCGATCAGGCGCAGGAGCTGCGCGAGGAGCTCGAGCTGGTGCAGGGCGCCTCGCACGCGTTCGACGCGGACGCCTACCTGCGCGGCGAGCAGACCCCGGTGTTCTTCGGCTCCGCGATCAACAACTTCGGCATCGAGGAGTTGCTGGACGATTTCGTCGAATACGCCCCGGGTCCGCTGCCGCGTCCGACACACTCGCGCAAGGTCGAGCCGACCGAGGAGAAGTTCACCGGCTTCGTGTTCAAGATCCAGGCGAACATGGATCCGAATCACCGTGACCGCATCGCCTTCATGCGCATCTGTTCCGGCACCTTCGACAAGGGCGCGAAGCTGCGTCACGTGCGGATCGGGCGCGACGTGAAGATCCCGGATGCGCTGACCTTCCTGGCCTCCGACCGCGAGCATGTGGAGACTGCCTATCCGGGCGACATCATCGGCATTCACAACCACGGCACCATCCGCATCGGGGATACCTTCACCCAGGGCGAGGACCTGACCTTTACCGGCGTGCCCAACTTCGCCCCGGAGCTGTTCCGGCGCGCGCAGCTGAAGGACCCGCTGAAGATGAAGCAGCTCGCCAAGGGCCTGCAGGAGTTGTGCGAGGAGGGTGCGACCCAGCTCTACCGCCCGCTGACCAACAACGACCTGATCCTGGGCGCGGTCGGCGTGCTGCAGTTCGACGTGGTCGCCGAGCGCCTGCGTACCGAGTACAAGGTCGAGGCGCAGTTCGAGAACGTGAACGTCCAGACCGCGCGCTGGGTCGAATGCGACGACCCGAAGAAACTCGAGGAGTTCAGGGAGAAGGCCGCGGCGAACCTGGCGATCGATCACGGTGGCGATCTGGTCTATATCGCCCCGACTCGGGTGAACCTGCAGATGGCGATGGAAAAATGGCCGGAGATCCGCTTCGAGGCGACCCGCGAGCACGGCCAGCCGACGGAGTAGATCGCCGCTCCGGGGTGCACTGGAACCGCCATCGGGAGGAGCGAAGCGACGTGGCGAACTCCATCCGAAATCAGCGGCCCCGGGCTTCATGCCAGCTTGAGGCGATTGCCACGGTGTCTTCGACGCCTCGCAATGACGGTGCAGTTGTGTGGTGCAGGAGGAGAATATGGCGTTTCGATTCTTGTCTGTGATTGGCGTGGTCGTGGCGCTGGTGGTTGGCGGCTGCGCGGTGCACAAGACCGAGACCCGGGGCGATGGACCCGAGCCGCGACCGGGTACGGTCGAGCAGATGAACCCGTTCCTGCACTTCCTCGAGAGTCGGCCGACGCCCGAGGAGTTCGAGCGCGTCTACCCCGACGTGATGCTGGTGCTGCCCGGCGACATCGTGACCCAGGAATACCGCACGGATAACAGCCGCTTCTTCGCCGAACTGGACGCGGATGGCCGCATCCATGACGGCGATTTCCGCTGATTCCCCGATGCTGCGCATTTCCAACAGCGTGAGCGTCCCCGAGCACGAGATCGAGCTGACCGCGATCCGTGCCCAGGGGGCCGGCGGGCAGAACGTGAACAAGGTGGCCTCGGCCATTCATCTGCGCTTCGATATCCGCGCCTCCAGCCTGCCCGACGTCTACAAGGAGCGCCTGCTGCGCCGCCATGACCAGCGCATCACCAAGGACGGCGTGGTCGTGCTCAAGGCGCAGCAGTACCGTACTCAGGAGGCCAACCGCGAGGATGCGCTGGAGCGCCTGGCGGAGCTGCTGCGCGAGGTGGGTCGCCCGATCAAGGCGCGCAAGCCGACGCGCCCCACGCGCGCCTCCAAGCTGCGCCGCCTGGAGGGCAAGACCCACCGCGGCCGCAAGAAGGCGCTGCGCGGCCGCGTCGATCCCGACTGACTGCCAAGAGCTTTTTGTTCACCACGAAGCACACGAAGGCACGAAGAAGGGCCAGGTCAATGGCATAAAAGCGGACAGGAAGACGGGAAGGTCGGAAGGATTTCTGGTTGGGACGCCGGGCACCGGCTGGCCACATCCGCGCGCCCGGGCATCAGGGGCTCTGGGAGACGCACCCTGTTCATCTTCCCGTCTTCGTACCTTCCTGTTAACCGCCCTTGAATTCCTTCGTGCCTTCGTGTGCTTCGTGGTGAATAAAAGGGTTCAGGCCCCGGCGTTCGGGCTCGGATCGACGGGCGCGGGTTCGTGTTCCTGCTGGTGTTGCCACAGGCGGGCGTAGGCGCCGCCCGCCGCGAGGAGTTCGCGGTGGGTGCCGCGTTCGACCACGCGTCCCTGGTCGAGGACGACGATCTGTTCGGCGTCCTTCACGGTCGACAGGCGATGCGCGATGACCAGCGTGGTGCGCCGCGCCGAGACCTCGTTCAGCGCCTGCAGGATCGCCTTCTCCGAGCCCGAGTCCAGCGACGAGGTGGCCTCGTCGAAGACCAGGATCGGCGGGTCCTTCAGCAGCATGCGGGCGATGGCAATGCGTTGCTTCTCGCCGCCGGAGACCTTGAGGCCGCGTTCGCCGACGACCGTATCCAGGCCGTCGGGCAGGCGCTGGATGAAATCGTCCAGGTGCGCCAGACGCACCGCGCGCCGGATGGCCTCCTCGGAGGCCTCCGGATCACCGTAGGCGATGTTGTAGCGAATGCTCGCGTTGAACAGCACGGTATCCTGCGGGACCACGCCGATCGCTCGGCGCAGGCTTTGCTGGGTCACCTCGCGGATATCCTGGCCGTCGATGGTGATGCGCCCGTCCGTCACGTCGAAGAACCGGAACAGCAGGCGTGCGAGCGTGGACTTGCCGGCCCCGCTGGGCCCGACGACCGCCAGCTTGTGCCCGGCCGGGATTTCGAGCGACACGTCCTCGAGGATCGGGCGCTCCGGCTGGTAGTGGAAGGCGACCTGCTCGAAGCGCACATGCCCCTCCGCGACGTCGAGATCCGGCGCGCCTGGCCGGTCCTCGACCTGTACCGGTTTTTCCAGCAGGCCAAACAGGCGCTCGATGTTCGCCAGCGACTGCCGGATCTCGCGGTAGACGAAGCCGAGGAAGTTCAGCGGCATGAACAGCTGGATCATGTAGGCATTGACCATCACCAGATCGCCCAGCGACATCTGCCCCGAGGCCACCCGGCTGGCGGCCAGCAGCATCATCACGGTGATCGCGGCGGCGATGATCAGGGCCTGGCCGGAGTTCAGCAGCACCAGCGACAGCACGTTCTTGGTGCGCGCCTGCTCCCAGGTGGCCAGTCCCTCGTCGTAGCGCCGGGCCTCGAAGCCCTCGTTGCCGAAGTACTTCACCGTTTCGTAGTTCAGCAGCGAGTCGATCGCGCGGGTGTTGGACTCGTTGTCGCGCTGGTTGGCCTCGCGCACGAAGCGGGTACGCCACTCGGTAATCCATACCGACCAGGCGATGTAGGCGGCCACCGCGAGGATCACGGTGACGGTGAAGACCGGACCGACCGCCACCAGCAGGATCACCGCGACCAGCGCGATCTCGATGATGGTCGGCAGGATGTTGAACACCATGAAACGCAGCAGGAAGCTGATGCCGCTGGTGCCGCGCTCGATGTCGCGTGCCAGGCCACCGGTCTCGCGCGCCAGGTGGAAGCTCAGCTCGAGCCGGTGGAGGTGCTCGAATACCCGCAGGGCCGCGCGCCGCATGGCCCGTTCGGCCACGCGTACGAAGACCGCGTCGCGCAGCTCGCCGAACAGGGTACTGCCGAAGCGCAGCAGGCCGTAGGCGATCACCAGGGCCACCGGGACTGCGACCAGCGCCTCGGTGCCGCCGTCCTCGAAGTGGTCGACGATGTACTTCAGCACCAGCGGGACCAGCACGGTCGCCAGCTTGGCCAGGCCCATCAGGCCCAGGGCCAGGAACAGCCGGCCGCGGAATTCCGCGAGATAGGGGAACAGGGAGCGAACGATGCGCCAGTTGATCGCATCGTCGGGCGCATCGTGCACGCTGGAGTGACCGCGCATGGGGGAGTCCGGGGCTGGGTAGGCTGCCTACTTTAGGGAGACGCTGATATAAACGCACGTCCGCGTTGGTGCCCCCCAGTTTTTCGAGACAAACGTTCCGAGACAAGGCGCGTCGTGCAGCGGGTAGTGGTTCTACCCGCCCGTTTTGGATGGATTCGGGGCGCAACGCAGGATCGGGGAACAGGGGGCACCAACCCCACAAGCCATTGAAAGCAGGGGCTCGGCCGCCCGTTGTTGATCAAAAACGGGCGCGGGAACGGCGTTGCGGTTCCCTTGTGCAGAATGACTGCACGGCAGTCACCGCGCATTAAACGCACGCAAAAGCGACTGGAGCGCGGACGTGCGATTCAATCAGCGTCTCCCTAGGAGGTCCCCGCCGGGTACGCACATGGGCGCGCGTTCCGTGGCGGCTCCCCGGCCCGGTGCGGCCCGGCCGCACATCTCACCGGTGGATGCGGAAGCCCTCGCCCTGGTCCTGTTCGAGGTCGATCCGCAGGCGCTGGTGACTCCAGCCGTCCTGCGAGCAGCGGGCCTCGATCTGCAGGAATCGCTTGCCATCGGGGATCGACAGCCGGCGCAGGCTGCGGGTAAACGGCTGCTCGTTGACATGCGGGTGGTGCAGGATGCGTTCACCGAGGACGTTCCCATCGGCGTCCAGCACACGCCAGGCATCGGCATAGTGATCCCAGCCGGTATCGGGATGCTCCACGGTGACGGCGACCCGCCACTGGTTCGGGCCGCTGGCATGCAGCTGGGCCTCCAGCATGTCGACCGGGTTTGCCTGAGCGGGCAGGGCCAGAAGGCCCAGAAGGGTGGCGAGGGTCAGTCTCTTCGTGCACATGGCAAGGCTCCTTTTGCCGATCGGGGTGAATGCGTTCCTGCGGTTACCGGGCGGGACGCCCCCGGGGCCGGATTGATTTCACGCGCCCTGTACCCGGTTGCGCCCGGCGTGCTTGGCCGCGTACAGGGCGCGGTCGGCCCGGTCCACCAGGGATTCCGCGCTCTCGCCTGGCTTCAGCTGGGCGACGCCGAAGCTGGCGGTCAGTGGCTGTCCGGTCTGGAAGTCGTGGGTCTCCAGGCAGTGGCGCAGGTCCTCGGCCAGCCGGGCTGTGGCGGCGATGTCATCTTGCGGGCAGAGAATGAGGAACTCCTCGCCACCCCAGCGCGCGGCCCGATCAGTGGCGCGGATACGGCCCGTGATCAGCCGCCCGACCGCGGTCAGTACCGCGTCGCCGCGACCATGTCCCAGGGTATCGTTGATCGGCTTGAAGTGATCAAGGTCCAGCAGGATCACGCTGAGCGGGCTCGCGTGACGCTCGGCCCTCAGGATCTCTTCGGCCAGGGCCTCACTGGCCTTCATGCGGTTGTTCAATCCGGTCAACGGGTCGGTGGTGGCGAGATGTTCCAGGCGTTGCTGGGCGGCCTCCAGGGAGTGCGTGCGTTCCCGCACCAGGCGTTCGAGCACCTGTGCGCACTCCTCCAGCTCTTTCACCGGGTAGGGCTCGTCGTCTCCATGGACGCTCGCGGGGAAGGAGCCATGCAGGTGCGCCAGGCGCCAGCCGTCGGCGGTCGCGTGCAGCACCAGGCTGGCGCGAAGGCCGTTCAGTCGGACCCGCTGCCCGCGGGTGTCCAGCATCATGTCGAAGATCAGCATGACCAAGGCCACGTCATCGGTCAGCAGTCGGACGTCCTCGCGATGAATGGTGTAATCGAAGGGTTCCGGTACCTGTTCGATGTCGCGCCCGACGATGCGCCCGACCTCTTCCGGGGTGAAGGCGGCCTCGTCGGCACCAGTGCCAAAGCCGCTGACCGCGGGGGTGTGAAGGCGCAGCAGGGCCGCGAGGTCGCGCTGGCGCAGCCAGGCGTCCAGGTAGGCGTGGACCGTGCCGCGGATCGCCTCCGTGCGTGGATCTGTCATGTACGGGTTGAGTTCAGTCGATGCCGACGGCGCGCTGTTCCTGGCGGATCCAGGCGATGATGTGGGCGGTCTCCTCGCCGGTGACGCCCGCCACCGGCGGCATGTCGCCGAACTCCCAGTGATGCTGGTGCACGCCCAGGGCCACCGCGCGATGGAAGGTGATGTCCGGGTGGTGCGAAGGCTCGTAGATGCGGTGGATCAGCGGCGGGCCCTGGTCGGTGCCGCGGGCGTCCTCGCCGTGGCACTGCATGCAGTTGGCGCGGAACAGCGAGCGCCCGGCCTCGGGGTCGGCGGCGAAGTCCTCTGGCGGCAGGCTGTAGTCGAGCTGCGCGGTGGAGCCGGAGGCCGCGCTCGAGTCTTCGCCGGATGCCTGCGCAGGCGGCTCGGCGGCGGTGTCCGGTTCCGGGGCGTCGGAACAGGCGGTCAACGCGAACAG
This sequence comes from Thioalkalivibrio sp. ALE9, assembly GCF_000377445.1. Taxonomy (NCBI): domain Bacteria; kingdom Pseudomonadati; phylum Pseudomonadota; class Gammaproteobacteria; order Chromatiales; family Ectothiorhodospiraceae; genus Thioalkalivibrio; species Thioalkalivibrio sp. ALE9. The sequence continues at coordinate 91,567 of NZ_KB898127.1, read as the reverse complement.
GGCCAGCAAGGCGGCGGGCAGGAGGCGGGCGGTTGTCGGCATCGGGCGTCCTGGATTTTGGTATTCAGGCGGGGAGTTTATCGCGGCGGGTCACGGCGGGCGACTGCGCACCGGGAGGGATTGCGGCCGGCGCGGGGCGGTTGTGGCGCTGGTGGCTTGCAGCAGTGGCGGGCATTCGGCAGTCTTCGTGGCTTGTCTTCCCGTCTGGAGTACGTCCATTGGAACCCTCGGGTCTTGCAGCTGGAGAAGCGCAGGGAAGCGCTCCGGCGGCGGCGCCACTGGAGATCCTGCGCGAGACCTTCGGCTACACGGAATTTCGCGGTCAGCAACAGGCCATCGTCGAGCATGTGACCGCGGGTGGCGACGCCGTGGTGCTGATGCCCACCGGCGGTGGCAAGTCGCTGTGCTACCAGATCCCCGCGCTGGCGCGGCCCGGGTGCGGCATCGTGATCTCGCCGCTGATCGCGCTGATGCAGGATCAGGTGGCGGCCCTGCGCCAGAACGGCGTGGCGGCCGCCAGTCTGGATTCCGGCCAGAAGGCGGACGAGGCCCGCTCCGTGCTGGCCGCGCTGCATGCGGGCGAACTGGATCTGCTGTACATGTCGCCGGAGCGCCTGTTCGCCGCGGGCATGCTGGAGCGCCTGGAGGGTATCGAGCTGGCGCTGTTCGCCATCGACGAGGCCCACTGCGTCTCGCAATGGGGGCATGACTTCCGCCCGGAGTACAGCCAGCTGGCGGTGCTGGCCGAACGCTTCCCGCAGGTGCCGCGTCTGGCCCTGACGGCGACGGCGGACGGGCCCACTCGCCAGGAGATCCGCGAGCGGCTGCGCCTGGAGCAGGCCCGTGCCTTTGTCAGCTCGTTCGATCGCCCCAATATCCGCTACCGCATCGCCCAGGCCGACGGGGGGCGCGGCGGTTCCGCACGCGACCGGCTGCTGCGCTTCATCCGCGAGGAGCACGCGGGCGAGGCCGGTATCGTCTACTGCCTGTCGCGCAAGAAGGTCGAGGCCGTGGCCGAGTGGCTGGTGGAGCAGGGCATTACCGCGCTGCCCTATCACGCGGGTCTGCCGGCGGCGACCCGCGCGGCTAACCAGACCCGATTCCTGCGCGAGGAGGGCGTGGTGATGGTGGCGACCATCGCCTTCGGTATGGGTATCGACAAGCCGAACGTGCGCTTCGTGGCTCACCTGAACCTGCCCAAGAGCCTGGAGGGCTACTACCAGGAGACCGGCCGCGCCGGGCGCGACGGCCTGCCCGCGAATGCCTGGATGGTCTATGGCCTGCAGGATGTGGTCACCCTGCGCCAGATGCTGGAGGGCTCGCAGGCCGGCGCCGAGCGCCAGCGCATCGAGCAGCAAAAGCTGGAGGCGATGCTCGGGTTCTGCGAGATCACCAGTTGCCGGCGCCAGGCCCTGCTTGCCTACTTCGACGAGCGCATGCCCGAGCCCTGCGGGACCTGCGACAACTGCATGCAGCCGCCGGCCACCTGGGATGCCAGTGTCCCGGTGCAGAAGCTCCTGTCCTGCATCTACCGCACCGGCGAGCGCTTCGGCGCGGGGCACGTGATCGACGTGCTGCGCGGCTCCGCGAGCGAACGCCTGAGCCGCCTCGGTCACGACCGCCTGAGCACCTTCGGGATCGGCAAGGAACTGGACAAGGCGCAGTGGCGCGGCGTGGTGCGTCAGCTGCTCGCCCGCGGTCTGCTGCGTCTGGACGAGGAGGGCTACGGCGGGCTGAAGCTGGACCCGGCCTGTCGCCCGGTGCTGCGCGGCGAGGATTCGATCCACCTGGGCGAGGAGGTGGCGCGCCCGGAACGCGAGGCGCGCACGGCCCGCCCGGCCCGCCGCGACACCGCCCGCAGTGTGGCGGCGATGGACAGCGAGGACCGCGCGCTGTGGGAGGCCCTGCGCGCATTGCGCACCGACCTTGCGCGCGATCAGGGGGTGCCGCCCTACGTGATCTTCAGTGATGCCACGCTGCTGGAGATGGTTGCGGCCGCCCCGCGCAGCCGTGACGAGATGGCCGGGATCTCCGGGGTCGGCCAGCACAAGCTGGAGCGCTATGGCGATGCCTTCATCAAGGCCATCGAGGGGCATTTCGGGCTATAGTGGTGCGAAAAACCACGCCGCAATACGATTTCGGGGAGACCGCGTGACCGACAAAAGCTTCCTTGAGGATTTCTACCGCCATCGCGACGGTCAACTGGTCGTGACCCCGGAGCAGGGCAGTGACTTTGCCAAGACGCTCGCCGGCGATTTCAATCCGATTCACGATGCCGACAACCGGCGCTTCTGCGTGCCGGGCGATCTGCTGTTCGCGCTGGTGCTGGATACCTACGGCGCCAGCGCGAACATGCACTTCCGCTTTACCGGCATGGTGGGGGGCAACGTGCCGCTGATCTTCCCGGAGGCCCCGGGCGAGGCCTTTGCGATTACCGACGACAATGGCAAGAGCGTGATCGAGGTCGAGCGCTCCGGCGCGGTGATCGACGAGCCCAACGCGATCGAATCCCTGATCCGCAGTTATGTGAGCTTCTCCGGGCAGAACTTCCCGCATGTGCTGGTGCCGCTGATGGAGGAGCACGGCGTGATGGTGAACCCGAAGCGCCCGCTGGTGATGTACGAGCGCATGGGCTTCCGCCTGCCCGAGCCGCTGGCCGCCAGCGCCGGGGTGCCGGAGCCGCGCCTGAAGGACGCGGTGATGACCGTCAACGGCAAGCGCGGCGAGATCCGCCTGGACTACGAGCTGGTGATCGATCAGTCCGTAGTCGCCGACGGCAGCAAGCACCTGGTGCTGAGCGGCCTGCGCCCGTTCGATGCCGCCGACGTCGAGCAACTCGTCGCCGACTACGAGAGCTGGAAGGCCGCCTACTTCAACCAGACCGCAGCCCGCGCCCACGCCTGAACGTTTTTATTCACCACGAAGCGCACGAAGGCACGAAGAAGGTCAAGGGCTTGGAGCGGACAGGAAGGCGAGAAGATCGGAAGATAGGCAAGATACGGCTGATCCGGGCGATGCAGTTAATAGCCCTCGATGGCCGGCCGCCCCCCGAGTCCATCTAACCGATCGTTTTTACTTCTAGTCTTCCCATCTTCCTGTTAACCGCCCTTGACCTGGCCCTTCTTCGTGCCTTCGTGTGCTTCGTGGTGAAAAAAGTCAGTAGAACTGGCCGAGTGCGGAGCGGACCTGGACCTCGGTCTCGGGCGTCAGGTGGTCGGCGAGCTTCAGCGGGTGGTCCGGCAGCAGCAGCACCACCGAGGACCCGAGGTTGAAGCGGCCCATCTCGGCCCCGCGTTCCAGGGTGATATCGCGGTCCGGATACTCGCTTACGCTGATCTCGCGCCCCCGCGGCGGGGTGACCTCGCCGGCCCAGACGGTCTCGATGGAACCGACGTTCTGGGCACCGATCAGGGCCATGGCCATCGGGCCAACAGGCGTGTCGAAGCAGGCCACGACCCGCTCGTTGCGGGCGTACAGCCGGGGTACATGGCGCACGATGCGCGGGGCCACCGAGAACAGCCGCCCGGGCACATGGATCATGTGGGTCAGGGTGCCGGTCAGCGGCATGTGCAGCCGGTGGTAGTGGCGCGGTGACAGATACAGGGTGACGAAGTGTCCGTGGCGGAAGGCCTCCGCCAGATCGTCCTCGCCACCCAGCAGCTCGCGCACGGTGTAGTGATGGCCCTTGGCCTGGAAGATCTGGCCGGCCTCGATGCGCCCGGCCGCGCTGACGCGCGAATCGGCCGGGCTGACCACCGTGTTGGCGTCCCCCTCCAGCGGCCGCGCATCCTCGCGCAGGGCGCGGGTGAACAGTGCGTTGAAACTGGCATAGGCCGCGAGGTCTGGCTCGGCGGCCTCGTCCAGGTTCAGGCCGAAGCGGCGCACGAAGGCGCGCAGCAGGGGCTGCAGGCGCGGCGACTCGATGCGCGCCAGCCAGTGCACGCCGCGCGAAAGGGCGTGCTGGGGCAGCAGGTGCGACAGACGCGCCAGCCAGGGGTCGATCTTGCTCATGCGGAGTCCGTGGGTGGGTTACGTACAGGGCGGTAGCGAGACGGTATGATGACCGCCCTCGCACGTAACGGAAAGACCGGGCATGGATTCGACCACCGGATTGCGCAGCCTGCGCGACTTCATTCGCTTCGGCGCCAGTCAGTTTCGCGGCGCCGGCCTGAGCTTCGGGCATGGCACCGACAACGCCTTCGACGAGGCCGCCTGGCTGGTACTGCACACCCTGCATCTGCCGCTGGATCTGCCCGAGTCCTGGTGGGATGCCCGCCTGAGCGAGGTCGAGCGCACGCGGGTGGTCGCGGTGCTGCGCGAGCGGGTCGCCACGCGCAAGCCCGCGGCCTATCTGACCCGCGAGGCCTGGTTCGCCGGGGTGCCGTTCTATGTCGACGAGCGCGTGCTGGTGCCGCGCTCGCCGCTGGCCGAGCTGATTGCCGCAGGCTTCGAGCCCTGGGTCGACCCCGATGGCGTGACCCGCGCGCTGGATCTGTGCACCGGGGGCGGGTGTATCGGGATTGCAATGGCCCTGGCGCTGCCGCAGGCGCGGGTGGATCTGGCGGATGTGTCGACGGATGCGCTGGCGGTGGCGGGGATCAACATCGAGCGCCACCGGGTGGGCGATCAGGTGCGCGCTGTGCAGTCCGACGTGTTCGACGGGCTGGAACCCGGGGATCGCTACGAGCTGATTGTGTCCAACCCCCCATACGTGGATGCCGAGGACATGGCGGCCCTGCCGGACGAATACCGTCACGAACCCGCGCTGGGGCTGGCCGCCGGCGGCGACGGACTGGATATCGTGCGCCGCATCCTGGACGGGGCCCGCGAACACCTGACGGAAGACGGCGTGTTGATCGTCGAGGTCGGCAACAGTCAGGCCGCGGTGGAGGCGGCCTTCCCGGACCTGCCGCTGATCTGGCTGGAGTTCGAGGCGGGCGGGCACGGGGTGTTCCTGGTCTACGCCCGCGATCTCCCCGGCGCCTGACGGCGCTACGGGCGGGAACGCTCGAACGCACGCGAATCCGAAAACCCGCCGGACGGCCCTGTAAACGGCACCGGTGGCGATGCATACTGCGGGGCTATGGAATCACGTCTGGTGGATATGCAGAGTCGGTCCGAGGAAGAGCGGGCCGAGGTCAGCCTGCGCCCGAAGCGGCTCGCGGACTACACCGGCCAGCCCCGCGTAGTCGAGCAGTTGGGGCTGTTCATCGAGGCCGCCCGCCGGCGCGACGAGGCCCTGGATCACACCCTGGTCGCCGGCCCGCCCGGGCTGGGCAAGACCACGCTGGCGCACATCGTCGCCAACGAACTCGGCGTGGGCCTGCGCCAGACCTCTGGTCCGGTACTGGAACGCGCCGGTGACCTGGCCGCCATCCTGACGGCCCTGGAGCCGCGCGATGTCCTGTTCGTCGACGAGATCCACCGCCTGCCGACGGTGGTGGAAGAGGTGCTGTATCCGGCCCTGGAGGACGGCCAGCTGGACATCGTGATCGGCGAGGGCCCGGCAGCGCGCTCGATCAAGGTGGACCTGCCGCCGTTCACGCTGGTGGGCGCGACCACCCGCGCGGGGCTGCTTTCGGCCCCGTTACGTGACCGGTTCGGTATCGTGCAGCGTCTCGATCATTACACTGTCACCGATCTCGCGCATATTGTGGATCGCGCGGCCGGTTTGCTGGGCGTGGGGATCGAGGCCGAGGGAGCCGCGGAGATCGCCCGCCGGGGCCGCGGCACGCCGCGGCTGGCCAACCGCCTGCTGCGGCGGGTACGGGATTTCGCCCAGGTCCGGGCCGATGGCGTGGTGACCCACAACGTGGCGGCGCAGGCGCTCGACCTGCTGGCGATCGATGCCTCCGGGCTGGATGCCCAGGACCGTCGCCTGCTGGAGGTGCTGGTGGAGAAGTTCGACGGTGGCCCGGTCGGGGTCGAGAGCCTGGCCACGGCGATGAACGAGGACCGTGGCACGCTGGAGGATGTGGTCGAGCCCTTCCTGATTCAGCAGGGCTACCTGCAGCGCACTCCGCGCGGGCGCCAGGCGACCCGGCGTACCCTGGCGATGTTCGGCCTGACCCGGATGGACGAGGGCGATCTGCTGACGCCCGCGGCGGAGGGTCCGCGCCAGCCATGACCGCAGCATTCGAGTGGCCGGTGCGGGTGTACTACGAGGATACCGACGCCGGCGGCGTGGTCTATCACGCCAATTACCTGAAATTCATGGAGCGCGCGCGTACCGAATGGCTTCGTGCCCTCGGCTTCGAGCAGGACCGGCTGCGGTCCGAGTATGGAATTGTGTTCGCCGTGCGGCGTCTGGCTGTGGAGATGCAGCGTCCCGCGCATTTCAACGAGGCCCTGACGGTCACCTGCCGGGTCACGCGCATGCGTCGCGCCAGCGTGGAGTTCGCGCAGGTCGTGCAGCGCGAGGCGACGGCGCTGGCAACCGGCGAGGTCGCCATTGCCTGCGTCGATGTGGCCCGGCAGGCGCCGGTGGCGATCCCCGATGAAGTGGCGCGCGCGATGCGGGCGGCGGACGGAACAACGGCATAACGGGAGATGGACAAGTGACAGTCGACTTTTCGATGTACCAGCTGATCATGGACGCCAGTCTGATCGTGCAGCTGGTCATGGTGATCCTGGTGATCGCCTCGGTGCTCTCCTGGCTGGTGATCATCATCAAGGCGCGCTCGCTGAACGCGGCCCAGCGGGCCAGCGACGAGTTCGAGGAACGGTTCTGGTCGGGCGCGGACCTCTCGCACCTGTACGAGGGCGTACGCCGCAAGTCCGAGATGTCCGGCATGGAGCACGTGTTCTCCTCCGGCTTCAAGGAATTCCTGCGTGCCCGCCAGCACGGCATGGTGGCCGGCGAGCCGGCCCATCGCGCGATGCGCGTGGCCATCGCCCGCGAGACCGACGAGATGGAGCGCTATCTGCAGTTCCTCGCCACAGTCGGTTCCACCAGCCCGTACATCGGCCTGTTCGGGACCGTGTGGGGCATCATGCATGCATTTCTCGGGCTCTCCGGGGTGCAGCAGGCTACACTCGCCATGGTCGCTCCGGGGATCGCCGAGGCGCTGATCGCTACCGCGCTGGGCCTGTTCGCGGCCATCCCGGCGGTCATCGCCTACAACCGCTTTGCCGGGGACGTCGATCGCGTGGCCTCGCGCCTGGAGAACTTCAGCGACGAGTTCGTGGCCCTGCTGAACCGCCAGGGCGCGGGCAAGCCGGCCGAGGGCGCCGCCGGGGCGCCGGCCTGAACCATGGCCGAGTCGCGTCGCAACAGCCGCCGCCTGCGGCGGCCCATGTCGCAGATCAACGTCGTGCCGTTCATCGACGTGATGCTGGTCCTGCTGATCATTTTTATGATCACCGCCCCGATGCTGCAGCAGGGGGTGGAGGTCGATCTGCCGGAGGCCGATGCCGAGGCCCTGGACGAGGATCCATCCGCGGCCGAGCCACTGGTGGTCACCGTGGATGCTTCCGGGGCCATGAGCCTGAACCAGGGCCCGTACGTGAACGAGCCGCTGGCGCCGCAGGAGATGACCGAGATCGTGCGCGAGTTCCTCGCCGAGAATCCGGGCACCCAGACCTTCGTGCGCGGGGACCGCAACGTGGACTACGGCCGGGTGATCGATGCAATGGTCGCCCTGCAGCGCGCCGGGGGCGGTCGTGTCGGCTTGATCACCGAACCGCCACGTAACAACCAGGACTGAGCTACACGCCGTGTTCGAGCTCCTGCGCCGTCACCCCCTCAGCCTGCTCCTCGTCCTGATTCTGCACGGGGTGCTGTTCGCGGCGTTGCTGCTGAACGTGAGCCTGATGTCGCCGACCTCGACCCGGGCGGCGGTGGAGATCGCGGTGCAGGAGGATATCGAGGTGATCGACGCGGTCGCGGTGGATGCCGAGACCTTCGATCGTGTCGAGCACCAGCGCGAGGTGGCCGAACAGGAGCAGGTCGCCGAGCAGCTGCGCGCCGAGGAGGAACGCCGCCGTGCCGAGGAGCAGGCCCGGCGCGAGGAGGAACGTCGCCAGGCCGAGGAACAGCGCCGCCGCGAGGAAGAGGAGCGCGCGCGCCAGCAGGCGCTGGAGGAGGCCGAGCAGGCGCGCCGCGAGGCGGAGGAAGAACGCCAACGCGCGCGCGAGGAGGCCGAGGCCGAGCGCGAGCGCATCCGCCAGGAACGCGAGGCCGCGGAACAGGCGCGGCGTGAGGCCGAGGAGGCGCGCGAACGCGAGGAAGCCGAGCGGCGGGAGCGCGAGGAGGCGGAGCGCCAGGCGCGGGAAGAGGCGGAGCGGCGCGAACGCGAGGAGGCCGAACGCCGCGAGCGGGAGGAGGCCGAGCGTCGCGCCGAGCAGGAGCGTGAACTGGAAGAGCAGCGCCGGCGCGAGGCGATGGAGCGCGAGCGCGAACGTCTGGCCGAGGCACAGGCGCAACGCGAGGCCGCCGAGCGCCAGGCGCAGCTGGATCAGGAGCTGAACGAATGGCGTGCCCAGGTGCAGTCGGTGGTGCAGCGGCGCTGGCGCCAGCCCTCGGGCCTGGATGCGTCAGACCGTGCCATTGTTCTCGTGCGTGTCAACGAGACCGGGCGTATCATCAATTTCGATATCGAGAGCTGCTCGGGCGGGTCCGCCTTCTGCGAATCGGTCCGCCAGACCATGGACCGTTTGTCCTCGCTGCCGCGTCCGCCCGACGCGGATGCCGTGCGCGGCGGGGTGCGCATCCGTTTCGAGCCCGACTGACCGGCCCGCTCCCAACCGGGCCACGAGGAACACCATGCAACGAATGATTCACGCGATGCTGCTGGGGCTGGCGCTGCTGTGGTCGGCGCAGGCTCACGCGGTGCTGGAAGTGACCGTGACCGAGGGTGTGACCGGGGCCATTCCGGTCGCGGTCGCACCGTTCACCTGGGAGGGCGAGGGCCGCCCGGACGAGGATGTGGGGCGAATCCTGGCCGCGAATCTGACCCGTAGCGGTCTGTTCGACGTCGAGCGCGAGGGGCTGCCGCGGGCCCCCTCGGGCCCGGCCGACTTCATCGCGCAGCCCTGGGCCGACGCCGGCATGGAGTACCTGGTGGTGGGCTCCAAGCGCCCGGACGGGGACAACGTGATCGTGGAGTTCCACGTGTTCGACGTGCTGGCGGAGGAGCGCCTGGGTGGCTGGCGCATCCCGGTGCCCGCGGACATGCTCCGGAGGGGCGCCCACCGCGTATCGGACATCGTCTACGAACAGATCACCGGCGACCCGGGCGCCTTCAGCGCGCGTATCGCGTTCGTCAGTGTCGAGCGCCGGAACGACTCGCGCACCTTCCGACTGGAGGTGGCCGACTCCGACGGGGCCAATCCGCGGACTCTGTTCCGCTCCGAGGATCCGATCATGTCGCCGGACTGGTCCCCGGATGGCCGCGAGCTGGTCTACGTCTCGTTCGAGAACCGCCGTTCCGAGGTCTTTCGCCAGAATGTGGAGACCGGCGAGCGCTCGCGCATCGCCAGCTTCACCGGGATCAACAGTGCCCCGGCCTGGTCCCCGGACGGTCGCCAACTGGCGCTGAGCCTGTCGCGCGACGGCTCGCCGAACATCTATGTGATGGACCTGGCCTCCGGGGATCTGCGGCAGCTGACACGTTCCAGCGCGATCGAGACCGAGCCGGTCTGGTCGCCGGACGGCGAGACGATCTATTTCACCTCCGACCGGGCGGGGGCCCCGCAGATCTACGCCCAGCCAGCCGGCGGCGGGAATGCGCGGCGTCTGACCTTCGAGAGCGGCTACGCGGCCGCCGCCACCATCTCGCCGGACGGGCGGTCGCTGGTGTATGTCCATGGGGGTGACGGCGGATTTCAGCTGGCCCGACTCGATCTGGATGACCGCCGTGTGACGCGCCTCACGGACGGACGCGATGCAGAGTCGCCAAGCTTTGCCCCCAATGGCAGCATGATCCTGTATGCCATGACCGACGGGGGACGGGGCGTGCTCGGTTCCGTCAGCCGCGACGGCCAGGTGCACCAGCGTCTGGCCGCCCGCGAAGGCGAGGTGCGCGAGCCGGCCTGGTCACCCCTGAACTGATTTTCGGACCCTTTGACTGTCACCTTCTTTCGAGGAACCAACACCATGAACAACGCGTTTCGTCTGACCCTTGCCGCCGTGGTGATCGCGGCCCTGTCGGCTTGTGCCACTCCGACCCGCGATGCCGAGGATGCCGAGCGTGCCGCCGAGCGCGAACGTGCCGCCGAGCAGGAGCGGGCCGAACGGGAGGCCGCCGAGGCCCGTGGTATCGGTCGCGACCGGGAGTTCGATGCCGCCGCCCTGGACGACCCGGACAGTCCGCTGGCCGAGCGCCTGGTCTACTTCGACTTCGACCGTGACGAGGTGAAGTCCGAATTCATGCCGATGCTGGAGGCCCACGCGGCCTACCTGGCGGAGAACCCCGGCGCGCGCATGCGCCTGGAGGGGCATACGGATGAGCGCGGCACCCGCGAATACAACCTGGCCCTGGGCGAACGCCGTGCGCAGTCCGTGCGGCGGGTGCTGAATCTGAACGGCGCCTCGGATGACCAGCTCGAGGTCATCAGTTATGGTGAGGAGATGCCGGTGGCCTTCCAGCAGAACGAGGAGGCCTGGGCCAAGAACCGCCGGGTCGAGCTCGTCTACGAATCCCGGCGCTGAGTCAGGGTAGGTAAACCCGGGAAGCCAGATGCGATCGATGTTCAGCACGTCTTGCGGAGATGCCCCCTCGGGGGCATTTCTGTTTCGGAACCCGGCGCGCCCGGGGCCGTTCCTGGCGGCCATGCTGGCCGCGGCCTTTGTCCTGACCCCGCTGGCTCTGATGCCGGGGACCGCCGGGGCGCAGGACGACACCGTGTTCGCGACCCAGTCGCAGATCCGCCAGCTGGATCGGCGCCTGGACCGTATCGAACGCGTGCTGGACTCCAGCGCGATGAACGAGCTGCTGCAGGTCTCCGAGTCGCTGAACCGGGACCTGCGCGAACTGCGCGGGGAGGTGGAGACCCTGCGCCACGAGGTGAACCGCCTCAGTACCCGTCAGCGCGACCAGTTCCGCCACCTGGACGAGCGCGTGGCCGCCGTCGAGGGCGGGGCTCCGGTGCCGGACGCAACCCCGCGCGAGGAGGTGGTCGAGCTGGATCTGCCGGAGGCCGACGAGCAGGCCGCCTATCAGGAGGCCTTTGACGATCTGATGGCCGGTGATTACGCCACCGCCATGCGCAAGCTGGAGCGTTTCATCGAGGATTACCCCGAGGGGAGCTTTACCGCGAATGCGTGGTACTGGCTGGCGGAGGCGAAGTACGCCAGCGGCGAATTCGAGGCGGCGCTCGAGGACTTCCAGCGCCTGCGCGAGGATTTCCCCGAAAGCGACAAGAGTGGGGATGCACTGCTGAAGATCGGGTACTCCCACTACGAGCTGGAGGACTTCGATGCGGCCCGCGAGGCCCTGGAGGCAGTGCGTGCCGACTATGGCGGTACGACACTGGACCGCCTGGCCCGCGAACGCCTGCAGCGGATCGATCGCGCCCAATGACCACCGCCCCGTTGCGTGACGCCCGTGGCTCGGGGGTCGTCGACCCGGCGTCGGTGCGGCTGCGGATCAGCGAGATGTTTGTCTCGCTGCAGGGCGAGGCGGCGCAGGTCGGCTGGCCCACAGCCTTCGTGCGCCTGACCGGTTGCCCGCTACGCTGCCGCTGGTGCGACAGCGAATACGCCTTCGAGGGCGGCGAGGCGCTGATGTTGCCGACGGTCCTCGACTGGGTCGGGCGCACCGGGGTGCGGCATGTCTGCGTGACCGGTGGTGAACCCCTGGCCCAGCCGGGCTGCCTGCCGCTACTGGAGGCACTATGCGACGCCGGGTTCACGGTGTCGCTGGAGACCAGCGGGGCGATGGACATCGCCGGTGTCGACCCCCGGGTCGCCATCGTGATGGACTGGAAGGCGCCGGGCTCGAGGGAGGCCGAACGCAACCTCCCCGATAACATTCCGCGGCTGAAGGCCGGGGACCAGCTGAAGTTCGTGCTGGCCGGGCGCACAGACTTTGACTGGGCCCGGGCCGAGCTCGAGCGCCTGGGGCTGGACCCGGAGGTCGAGGTCCTGTTCTCGCCCGTGTTCGGCGAACTGGAGCCGCGGACCCTGGCTGACTGGATCGTGGCCGAACGTGTGCCGGTACGCTTCCAGGTTCAGCTGCACAAGCTCCTCTGGGGCGATCAGCCGGGCCGCTGATATGAACGAACGCGCGGAACAGGCCGTGGTGCTGCTCTCGGGCGGGCTCGACTCGGCGACCTGCCTGGCCATGGCGCGCGCCGAAGGCCTGGAGTGCCATGCCCTGTCCATTGACTATGGACAGCGCCACCGGACCGAGCTGGAGGCTGCGCGGCGGGTCGCCGCGGACCAGGGCGTGACCGACCACCGCGTGGTGGCGGTGGACCTGAGCGCCATCGGTGGCTCGGCGCTGACAGACACGGCGATCGACGTACCGACCGCGCCGACCGAGGGCATCCCGGTGACCTACGTGCCGGCGCGCAACACGGTGTTTCTGGCCCTGGCCCTGGGGCTGGCCGAGACCCTGGACGCGCGGCTGCTCTACGTCGGCGCCAATGCGGTGGACTATTCCGGTTATCCGGATTGCCGTCCGGCCTTCATCGACGCGTTCCGCGACCTGGCCCGGGTGGCCACCCGCAGCGGGGTCGAGGGCACGCCCTGGGAGGTGCGGGCGCCGCTGATGCACCTGTCCAAGGCCGAGATCATCCGGGCGGGCAGCGAGCTCGGGGTGGACTACCGCCACACGGTCAGCTGCTATCAGGCCGATGCCGAGGGGCGCGCCTGCGGCCGCTGCGACAGTTGCCGCATCCGGCGCGAGGGCTTTGCTGCGGCCGGCGTGCCGGACCCGACCCGCTATATCCCCGCGTGATGCCCGCCGGCAGCCCGCCGGCTGCATGTTCGTTCCCGCAGGAATGAAAACGGGCTCGATCTCGTCTAGCGTCCGATGTATGCTGCGCACCCCGTGGGTGCAGGCCTGCCCTGAAATCTTTCGTCGAGAGGATACGTGATGGAATTCTCCAGTTTTTCAACTGCCGCGATGGCGTTCCTCGGTGGGGCGTTCATCCTCGCCTTCATCATGGGGGCCGTGGCGAACAAGACCAACTTCTGCACCATGGGCGCCGTCTCCGACTGGGTGAACATGGGTGATACCGGGCGTATGCGCTCCTGGCTGCTAGCGATCGCCGTGGCCATGCTGGGCGTGGCCATCCTCGAGTTCTTCGGGGTGCTGAGCGCCGACGGTTCCTTCCCGAACTACCGCATGAGCGAGTTCCAGTGGGTCGAGCATGCCTTTGGCGGCTTCCTGTTCGGGATCGGCATGACCTACGCCTCCGGCTGCGGGAACAAGACCCTGGTGCGCGTCGGTGGCGGCAACATCAAGTCGCTGATGGTGCTGATCGTGATCGCGATCATCGCCTACTACATGGTGCGCCCGCTGCCGGGTACTTCCGATACCCTCTATTCCCTGCTGTTCATGGACTGGACCACCGCGCTGGCCATCTCCACCCCGGCGGGCCAGGACCTGGGTACCCTGGTGGCCGGCGAAGAGAACGGCCTGACCGCCCGCCTGGTGCTGGGCGCGGTGATCGGCGTGCTGCTGCTGGCCCTGATCTTCAAGGCCGCGGACTTCCGCAAGAGCTTTGACAACATCCTGGGCGGTCTGGTGATCGGCCTGATGGTGCTCGGCGCCTGGTGGCTGACCAGCAACATCCAGATCGACGATGGCATGGACACCTATACCCCGCAGGCCTACGTGGCCGATTGGGACTTCGTGGCCGATGCAGACGCGGGTGAGCGCCCGTCCGAGAGTGCCCCGTGGGCCAACCAGTCGTTCACCTTCATCAATCCGATGGGCCAGAGCCTGCGTTACGTGTCGAGCGGGTTTGACAACACCGTGCTGTACTTCGGCGTGATGGCGCTGGCCGGCGTGATCCTCGGCTCCTTCTTCTGGGCCCTGGTTACCCGTGCGTTCCGCTTCGAGTGGTTTGCCTCGGTGCGCGACTTCGTGAACCACTTCATCGGCGCGATCCTGATGGGCTTCGGTGGCGTGCTGGCGATGGGCTGCACCATCGGTCAGGGCATCACCGGGATCTCCACGCTCGCGCTGGGCGGCTTCCTGACCTTCATCATGATCGTCTTCGGGGCCGCGCTGACCATGAAGATCCAGTACTACAAGATGGTCTACGAAGACGAGGCCTCCTTCGGCAAGGCGCTGATCACCTCGCTGGTGGACATGAAGCTGCTGCCGGGTGGCATGCGCAAGCTGGAAGCCATCTGATGGCGTAGCGGCGGGGGCGCCTTGCGTTTTCCCCGCCGCGCCGTAAACTACGCGGCACTGGAGGCCCGGTGATCCCGGGCCTTCGGTTTTGCAGCTCGGCCAGGGCGACCCGCGGGGTCGCCGCCGGCCAAACCGAAAAGGGTCGTTAGCTCAGTTGGTAGAGCAGTTGGCTTTTAACCAATTGGTCGTAGGTTCGAATCCTACACGACCCACCATTTTCTCCGGTCCCCGCGCCGGCACAAGGGCCCGTTCATACGGGCCTTTTGTGTTTGTGGGCGGGGAACACGCTAGAATGCGCGGCTAACGCGCGAACACAACAAGAGTTTTCTGCAAGATCGCGAAAGTGGCGGAACTGGTAGACGCGCTGGGTTTAGGTCCCAGTGGGGTAAAACCCGTGAGAGTTCGAGTCTCTCCTTTCGCACCACAGTCCGCATTTCCCAACGCCATGAAGGTTACCACTGCGATCGGCAGGGATGACCGATATCCGAACTATGACGAGGCCCTCCATGCAAGTTTCTGTTGAAGCCACCGGCAACCTGGAACGCAAGATGACCATCCAGGTCCCCTCCGAGCGGGTCGACACCGAGGTCGACAACCGCCTGAAGTCCCTGGCCAAGCGGGTCAAGCTGGACGGGTTTCGCCCGGGCAAGGTCCCGCTGAAGGTGGTGCGCCAGCGCTATGGCACCGGCGTCTACCAGGAGGTGCTGAGCGAGGTCCTGCAGGAGAGCTACCGCGAGGCGGTGCAGCAGGAGGGCCTGGAACCGGCCGGTAACCCGAGCATCGAGCCGACCAGCCTGGAGGGCGGCGACGCCATCGAGTTCACCGCCAGCTTCCAGGTGTTCCCGGAGGTGCAGGTGGCCGACTTCGCCGACGTCGAGATCGAGCGGCCGAAGGCCGAGGTGGCGGACGAGGACATCGACCGCGTGATTGACTCGCTGCGCGAGCAGAACAAGGAGTGGGCCGAGGTCAAGCGCAAGGCGAAGAAGGGCGACCGTGTCACCCTGGACTTCGTCGGCACCCTGAACGGCGAGGAGTTCGAGGGCGGCAAGGCCGAGGACTTCCAGGTCGAGGTCGGCGCCGGGCGCCTGATCGAGAGCTTCGAGAAGCAGCTCAAGGGCGTGAAGGCCGGCGAGGAGCCGACCATCGACGTCACCTTCCCCGAGGATTACCCGGCGGAGAACCTGAAGGGCCAGACCGCGCAGTTCGCCCTGACCATCAAGCAGGTCGAGGGGCCCAAGCTGCCGGAGGTCGACGAAGAGTTCGCGAAGAAATTCGGCATCGAGGACGGCTCGGTGGAGAAACTTCGCGCTGATGTGCGGTCCAACATGGAGCGGGAACTGCGTCAGGCCCTGAAGGGCCGGGTGAAGCAGCAGGTCCTGGAGGCCGTGGTCGACAAGCACGACTTCGACCTGCCGGACGCCCTGGTGAAGTCGGAGATCAACCGTCTGCGCGAGGAAGCCGAGAAGCGCTTCGGTGGCGCCGAGCAGACCCAGCCGCTGCCGGACAGCCTGTTCGAGGACGAGGCGAAGCGCCGTGTCCGCCTGGGGCTGGCCCTGCGTGCGATCATCGACCAGAAGGGGTTCGAGGTGGACGCCGAGCGCGTCGAGCGCGATCTCGAGGAGATGGCCGCGACCTACGAGGACCCGGAAGAGGTGAAGAACTACTACCGCTCCAATCCCCAGGCCAAGAGCAACCTGGAGTCGCTGGTGCTGGAAGACCAGGTGGTCGACTGGGTGGTCGAGCAGGCCAAGGTCACCGAGAAGGAAACCAGCTTCCAGGACGTCATGAATCCGAACAAGGAGTCGACTGAATGAGCCACGACATGGCCGACCAGGGTGCGCAGCATGCCCAGGGCCTGAACCTGGTCCCGATGGTGGTCGAACAGACCGCCCGCGGCGAGCGCGCCTACGACATCTATTCCCGTCTGCTGAAGGACCGGGTCATCTTCTGTGTGGGTCCGGTCGAGGACTACATGGCCAACGTGATCGTGGCTCAGCTGCTGTTCCTCGAGTCGGAGAACCCGGACAAGGAGATCAGCCTGTACATCAACTCCCCGGGGGGTGCGGTCACCGCCGGCATGGCGATCTACGACACCATGCAGTTCATCAAGCCCGAGGTCAGCACGCTGTGCGTGGGCCAGGCCGCGAGCATGGGCGCTGTTCTGCTGGCGGGCGGGGCCCCCGGCAAGCGCCATACGCTGCCGCACTCGCGGGTGATGATCCACCAGCCGCTGGGCGGCTTTCAGGGTCAGGCGTCGGATATCGATATCCATGCCCGCGAGATCCTGAAGATCCGCGACGAGCTGAACCGCGTACTGGCCCACCACACCGGCCAGCCGATCGAGAAGATCGAGCAGGACACCGATCGCGACCGCTTCATGACCGCGACCGACGCCAAGGAATACGGCCTGGTCGACCACGTCCTGACCCACCGCAACTCCGCGGACGACTGATCCCCTCGTCCGCGCCGATCGCAACCGCGCCCCGGAGACCGGCTCCGGGGCGGGGCCTCAATACCGGACTTCTGCTTGGCCCGTTTGCAACTCACAGGCAAACGGGGCATGTTTTGAAGAACACTGAAATCGCAACCGAGGCAAACGGATGAGCGACGAAACCACCCCCTCCGCCGACGGCAAGCTCCTGTACTGTTCTTTCTGCGGAAAGAGTCAGCACGAGGTGCGCAAGCTGATCGCCGGGCCATCCGTATTCATCTGCGACGAGTGCGTCGAGCTGTGCAATGACATCATCCGCGAGGAGATGCAGGAGGCCGGCCACACCGAGCGGGATTCCCTCCCGACCCCGCACGAGATCCGCGCGATCCTGGACGACTACGTGATCGGCCAGAACTCCGCGAAGAAGATCCTCTCGGTCGCGGTGTACAACCACTACAAGCGTCTGCAGGCCAAGGCCGGCAAGGACGATGTCGAGCTGTCCAAGTCGAACATCATGCTGATCGGCCCGACCGGCTCCGGCAAGACGCTGCTGGCCGAGACGCTGGCGCGAGTACTGAACGTCCCGTTCACCATCGCCGACGCGACCACGCTGACCGAGGCCGGTTACGTGGGCGAGGATGTCGAGAACATCATCCAGAAGCTGCTGCAGAAGTGCGACTACGATGTGGAGAAGGCCGAGAACGGCATCGTCTACATCGACGAGATCGACAAGGTCTCGCGCAAGTCGGACAACCCCTCCATCACCCGTGACGTCTCGGGCGAGGGTGTGCAGCAGGCGTTGCTGAAGCTGATCGAGGGCACCACCGCCTCGGTCCCCCCGCAGGGCGGACGCAAGCATCCGCAGCAGGAGTTCCTGCAGGTCGATACCAGCAACATCCTGTTCATCTGCGGCGGGGCCTTCTCCGGGCTGGAGAAGGTCATCCAGCAGCGCGCCGAGAAGGGCGGCATTGGCTTTGGCGCCGAGCTGCGTACCACCGAGGCGGCCAAGTCCGGTGGCCAGTGGCTCAAGCAGCTGGAGGCCGACGACCTGGTGCGCTATGGGCTGATCCCCGAGTTCGTGGGGCGCCTGCCGGTGCAGGCGACCCTGGACGAGCTGGACGAGGACGCGCTGATCACCATCCTGACCCAGCCGAAGAACGCCCTGGTCAAGCAGTATGCCCGTCTGTTCGAGATGGAAGGGGTGGAACTGGAGTTCCGCGACGACGCCCTGTCCGCGATCGCCCACAAGGCGATGGAGCGCAAGACCGGGGCGCGCGGCCTGCGCACCATCATGGAGAACATCCTGCTCGACACCATGTACGAGCTGCCGTCCATGGAAGGCGTCAGCAAGGTGGTGATCGACGAGGCGGTGATCCGCGGCGATGCCGAGCCGTATCTGGTGTACGAGAACGACTCGTTCGCCAAGAAGCAGGCGGCCGCGGATTCCTGAGCGGAAGTGTTGCGGCGCCCTTGAAATGGGCGCCGCCGCCCCCACTTCCTTCTGTACATTCGTCCAGCCCTGAGGGGGCAACATGACCGATACCCACTCCTCCCAGAACGAGGTGGACTCCCCCGTCAAGCGCGTCGCGGTGCTGCCGCTTCGCGATGTCGTGGTCTATCCGCACATGGTCATCCCGCTGTTCGTGGGTCGCGAGAAGTCGATCCGCGCGCTGGATTCGGCCATGGCCGAGAACAAGCAGGTCCTGCTGGTCGCCCAGAAGAGCGCCGAGGTCGACGAACCCGAAGCCGGCGATCTGCACGATATCGGTACCCTGGGCAACATCCTGCAACTGCTGCGCCTGCCCGACGGCACCATCAAGGTGCTGGTGGAGGGGGCCCAGCGCGCCCGCGTGATGGATGTTTCCACCACCGGTGATGCCGAGAAGGAGGAGGACTACTTCGTCTCCGACATCCGGCTGATCGACGAGGAATACGACACCGAGGACAAGGAACTCGAGGTCCTCGGCCGCTCCGCGCTGAACCAGTTCGAGCAGTACATCAAGCTGAACAAGAAGGTCCCGCCGGAGATCCTGACTTCGCTGGCCGGGATCGACGACACCTCGCGCCTGGCCGATACCATCGCCGCGCACATGTCCCTGAAGCTCGAGGAGAAGCAGCAGGTCCTCGAGATCGCCAATGTGCGCGAACGCCTGGAGCACCTGGTCGCCAAGATCGAGGGCGAGATGGACGTGCTGCAGATCGAGAAGAAGATCCGCGGCCGCGTGAAGCAGCAGATGGAGAAGTCCCAGCGCGAGTACTACCTGAATGAGCAGATGAAGGCCATTCAGAAGGAGCTGGGCGACCTCGAGGACGCGCCGAACGAACAGGAAGACCTGGCCGAGAAGATCGAGAAGGCCGGGATGCCGGAGGAGGCCAAGAAGAAGGCCACCGCCGAGCTGAACAAGCTGAAGATGATGTCGCCGATGTCGGCCGAGGCCACCGTCGTGCGCAGCTACATCGACTGGCTGGTCAATGTCCCGTGGAAGAAGAAGACCCGGGTCAGCAAGGATCTGGCGCGTGCCGAGAAGATCCTCAACGAGGACCACTACGGCCTGGAAGAGGTCAAGGAACGCATCCTCGAGTACCTCGCCGTGCAGTCGCGAGTGCGCAAGCTGAAGGGCCCGATCCTGTGCCTGGTGGGCCCGCCCGGCGTCGGCAAGACCTCGCTAGGTCAGTCCATCGCTCGTGCGACCAACCGCAAGTTCATGCGCATGGCGCTGGGCGGGGTGCGTGACGAGGCCGAGATCCGCGGCCACCGTCGCACCTACATCGGCTCGCTGCCGGGCAAGATCATCCAGAACCTGGCCAAGGTCGGGGTGCGCAACCCGCTGTTCCTGCTCGACGAGATCGACAAGATGGCGATGGATTTCCGGGGCGACCCCGCCTCGGCCATGCTCGAGGTGCTGGATCCGGAGCAGAACCACACGTTCAGCGACCACTATCTGGAGGTCGATTTCGACCTGTCCGACGTGATGTTCGTGGCCACGGCCAACAGCATGCACATCCCCGGGCCGCTGCTGGATCGCATGGAGGTCATCCGGCTGTCCGGCTACACCGAGGACGAGAAGGTCAACATCGCCCACAACTACCTGCTCGACAAGCAGATCAAGGCCAATGGCCTGAAGCCGGCCGAGATCCAGATCTCCGATGCGGCGGTGCGCGACATCGTGCGCTATTACACCCGGGAGGCCGGTGTGCGCTCGCTGGAGCGCGAGATCGCCAAGGTCTGCCGCAAGGTGGCCAAGCAGCGCCTGCTGGCCAGCGAGAAGGAGCGTGCGCGGACCACGTCGGTGACCCCGAAGACGCTGGAGAAGTACCTGGGCGTGCGCCGTTTCCGCTTCGGCCTGGCCGAGGAGAACGATCAGATCGGTCAGGTGACCGGTCTGGCCTGGACCGAGGTCGGGGGCGAGCTGCTGACTATCGAGGCCAGCGTGGTCCCGGGCAAGGGCAAGACCCAGCAGACCGGGAAGCTCGGCGACGTGATGCAGGAATCCATCCACGCGGCGCTGACCGTGGTGCGCTCGCGTGCCGAGGCCCTGGGGCTGGAGGAAAACTTCCACGAGAAGAAGGACCTGCATATCCACGTGCCGGAGGGTGCGACGCCCAAGGACGGACCATCTGCCGGTATCGGCATGTGCACCGCGATCGTCTCGGCACTGACCGGGATCCCGGTGCGAGCGGATGTGGCGATGACCGGGGAGATCACCCTGCGCGGCCAGGTCCTCCCGATCGGCGGGTTGAAGGAGAAGCTGCTGGCCGCCCATCGCGGCGGGATCCGCACGGTCCTGATCCCCGAAGAAAACGAGAAGGATCTGGTCGACATCCCGAAGAACATCAAGCAGAAGCTCGATATTCGCCCGGTGCGCTGGATCGACGAGGTCCTGGAGGTGGCGCTGACGCATATGCCGGAGGGCAAGGCGGGCGAAACCCCGGAGAAGGTCGAAGAAGTCGTCAAACCGGCCAAGGAATCCGGCCGTCGCCGGGTTCGGCACCACTAAGCGTCTGTAAACGGACGGAAACCGCGGGGACCCGCAGACCGGGGCTCCGCGGTTTTTTGTGGACTGGATCACACCCGTGCGGGGGCGGTCAGGAGATCGCGTTTGACTCGTTTTCCGGGGGCTTGCTATAACCCCATCCGCATCACCTGATTTCTCGCCGAGGGCAGTTGCGGGGCCATGGAGAAAAGGCCTCCGGCTGGTGTAAGCTAGGCCCAGTCCGGCAGAAAGCCTGAGTCACCACTGAGATAAGGAAGCGCTTCATGAATAAATCCGAACTGATCGACGCGATCGCGGCGGAAGCCGATGTCCCCAAGGCCCAGGCCGGCCGGATCGTGGATGCCATGGTAAGTGTTGTTGGCGACACCCTCGCCAAGGGTGACCAGGTCTCCCTTGTCGGCTTCGGTACCTTCCTGGTGCGCGAGCGTGAGGCCCGCACCGGTCGTAACCCGCGTACCGGTCAGACCATCCAGATCGCCGCTTCGAAAACGCCTTCGTTCAAGGCTGGTAAAGCGCTCAAGGATCGAGTAAACTAGCGCGCTTTATCGGGTGCTTAGCTCAGTTGGTAGAGCGTCGCCCTTACAAGGCGAATGTCGGCGGTTCGAACCCGTCAGCACCCACCAAGTGCAACCCTGACCCTGGTTGCACTGCAAGAATACGGAGCGGTAGTTCAGCTGGTTAGAATACCGGCCTGTCACGCCGGGGGTCGCGGGTTCGAGTCCCGTCCGCTCCGCCATCTCCGAAAAAGGCGCCCTTGTGGCGCCTTTTTCTTTTCTTGGCGATTGGGATCCAGGAGAAAAGAAGGTCAAGGGCGTTTGCACCACAGAGGACACGAAGGACACGGAGAAGGGCAAGGAATTCGGGGCCGCGGCAACACGCGGCGTTCCCCCCCTGACACAACTTCATCCTTCCAATCCTACGATGCTCTGTCCTTCCCGCGGATCGCTATCGACTTTCTCCGTGCCCTCCGTGTCCTCTGTGGTGCAAACGCCCTTGACCTGGCCCTTCTTCGTGCCTTCGTGCGCTTCGTGGTGGATAACCCAGGCGCAGACGCGCGCGGGCGCGCCTGCTACCATCGGCGGTCGATTCCCGATTTCCTCTCCACGGCGGAGTGAGCAGAGACCATCATGTTGCAAGCGATTCGTGACCGGGCGAGCGGCTGGCTCGCCTATGTGATCATCGGCCTGATCACCATCCCCTTTGCCCTGTGGGGCCTGGGCGAGTATTTCGGCGGGGCGGGCCCGCTGGTGGCGGCCGAGGTGAACGGCACGGATATCGCGGTGCGCGACGTGCATCAGGAGGCGCGCGCCCAGCGCGACGAAATGGCGCGCATGTTCGGCGGCGAGATCCCCGAGGACGTGCTCGACGAGCAGGGTATCCGCCTGCAGGCCCTGGAGACGCTGATCCGGCAAGAGCTGTTGCGCCAGGCGGCGGATTCCGCGGGCTTCAAGGCCGCCGGAGACAGCGTGCTGCGCGAGATCCGCGGCATGCCGGTGTTTCAGGAAGAGGGCCGCTTCAGCCGCGAACGCTATAGCCAGCTGCTGAACGCCCAGCGGATCAGTCCCGCGGACTTCGAACAGGACATCGCGCGCAGCATTGTCCTGTCGCAGATCCAGCGGGGGATCCAGGCGACCGGCGTGGTACCGGAAAGCCTGGTGGAAGACTACAGTCGTCTGCGCAACCAGACCCGCGTGGCCAGCTGGCGGGTCTTCTCCGCGGACGAGTTCGACCGTCCGGACGTGGTGGACGAGGACGCCATCCAGGCGTACTACGAAGCCAATCCCGATGAGTTCACCACCACCGAGCGCGTACGGGTGAGTTATCTCCGGCTGGATCCGGAGGGCCTGGAGGCCGGGGTCGAGGTCACCGAGGACCAGGTGCGCGAGCACTACCGGGTGAACCGCAGCCGCTACGAGCAGCCGGAGCTGCGCGAGGTGCGCCAGATCCGTATTCAGGACACGGGCGAGGAGGGCGAGGCCCGCATCCGCGAGCTGCGCGAGCGGCTGGAGGCCGGCGAGGACTTTGCCGAGCTGGCCGAGGAATACTCGGAGGACAGCCTGACCGCCGACCGTGGCGGGCGAATGGGCGAGATCGCCCGGGGGGACCTGGGCTCGACGCTGGAGACCGTGATCTTCACCCTGCCGAAGGATCTGATCAGCCAGCCGGTGCGCACCGAGCGAGGCTGGTTCATCCTGGAGGTGACCGCGATCCAGGAGGCCCAGCCGCAGCCGTTCGAAGAGGTCCGCGACGAGGTCGAGCAGGATCTGCGCGATCGCACGGCGGAGCAGATGCAGATTGACGCCCTGGACGACATGATGGCGCTGGGGATCGAGTTCCCCGACAGCCTGGAGCCGGCGGCCGATGCGACCGGGCTGGAGATCCAGACCAGCGACTGGTTCTCGCGGGGCTCCGGGGACGGCATTGCGCGGCACCGCTCCATTCGCAACGCGGCGTTTGATCCGCGGGTGCTGGAAGACGGCCACAACAGCGAGGCGATCGACCTGCAGGACGGCTCCACCGTGATCCTGCGGATCGACGAACACCAGCCGTCCGAGCTGCGCCCGCTGGCGGAGGTGGAAGACACGATTCGCGAGCGCCTGCAGCGTCAGGCGGCGGCCGATGCTGCCCGTGAAGCCGGCGAGGCCCTGATCGAGCGCCTGACCGCGGCGGAGGACTGGGCCTCAGAGGCGGACGAGAACGGGGCCTGGAGTCGCTCGGTCGAGGTCACCCGCGAGCGCGCCGCGGAACTGCCCACCGGCTTGCAGGACCACCTGTTCCGCCTGCCGGCCCCGGGCGAGGGCGCGGTGGAGATCGCCGGTGCCCGGATCGGCGACGGCGACTTTGCCGTGACCGTGCTGGAAGAGGTGCGTATGGGCGAGGACGCCGCCGATGCCGCTGCACGCCAGCAGGCGCGTGACCAGATCGGTAATGCCTATGGCAGCGCCGAATTCCGGGCCTACCTCGCCTGGCTGGAAGAGCAGGCCGACATCAAGCGCTTCCCCGACGCGCTCGACTAGCCTGAGTCGTTGTTTGGAAAGGCCAAGGGACGTAACACCACGGAGGACACGGAGCCCACGGAGAACGTCGATTGTGACTGACTGGACGGGGCGCGGGGAGCGATACGTTTGTCCTGTCTCTCGGAATACCTTCGCGCTAAGCAGTCCCTGCGAATTCTCCGTGTCCTCTGTGCACTCTGTGGTTCAACGCCCTTGCCTTATGGCCGCTAATGCCGAGCGGGTTTGATTGGCCGAGACCGGTTGCAGCCCGAAAACAAGAAAGCCCGGCTCCGCTCATGCGGGCCGGGCTTTTCCATGTCTGCCACGGGAAGAGGCGGCATCGGGGCCGAAGCCCGCGAGCTACTTGTTGTCGAGGCCGATCTCGGCCGCGCCCAGGCCCACCGTGTTGTAGCCGGAGTCGACATACATGATCTCGCCGGTGATGCCGGAGGCGAGATCGGAGCAGAGGAAGGCGCCGGCGTTTCCGACCTGTTCGGTGGTCACGTTGCGCCGCAGCGGGGCATTGGCCTCGACGTGGTCGAGGATGCGCTTGAACTCGCCGATCCCGGAGGCCGCGAGGGTGCGGATCGGGCCGGCGGAGATCGCGTTCACCCGGGTGCTCTCCGGCCCCAGCGTATAGGCCAGGTAACGGACGTTCGCCTCCAGGCTCGCCTTGGCCAGACCCATCACGTTGTAGTTGGGCATCGAGCGTTCGGCGCCCAGATAGCTGAGGGTAAGGATGGAGGCGTCGCGATCCTTCATCATCGCGCGGCCGGCCTTGGCAAAGGCCGCGAGGCTGTAGGAGCTGACGTCGTGCGCGATGCGGAAGCCGTCGCGGGTCATGTTGTCGAGGAAGTCGCCTTCCAGTTGCTCCTTGGGTGCGAAGGCCACCGAGTGCACCAGGATGTCGACGCCGTCCCAGTAATTGTCCAGGTGCTCGAAGACCTGTTCGATCTCGCGGTCATCCTCGACGTTGCAGGGCACCAGGATGTCGGAGTCGAAGTCCGCGACCAGTTTCTCGACGCGATCGCGCAGGCGTTCGTTCTGGTAGGTGAAGGCGAGCTCGGCGCCCTCGCGATGCATGGCCGCGGCAATGCCGTAGGCGATGGAACGGTTGCTGGCAACGCCGACGATCAGTGCGCGCTTGCCCTTCAGAAAACCCATGTGACACTCCTTGGTTCGGATCCGTGCGGACGTACCCGGGCGGGCCGTCTCGACGGCGCCCGCCCGGCTGCGGAACCGGGGACGGGCGCGACTGTCTCCGGGATCATACCGATGTGGTGCTAGTGCGGCCAGCACCCGATGAGCCGAAGCAGGTGGCTTGCTATAGTGCCAGCACCCGCGGTCCCCGCGACCGCTCGCCCGTCATGCCGAAAACAGTGTGGCGGGCGGCCAGCGCAACAACCCGGAGGTCTTGTGAGTCGTCATTTCGGTTGGATCGTGACCCTGATCGTGCTGGGCATCCTGTTGCTGCTGGTGATGGTCCAGATCGACCGCCAGTGGCAGCGCATGGCCTCCATGCAGAACACCATGAGCGAGCAGGCTCGGGACCTGCGGGCGCTGCGGCGCAGCCTGCAGGGGCTGGAGTCGGACCTGGCCTCGGGACGTTTCGCCGGCATGGAGGCCGAGCAGGCCCCGCGGGCGGACGCGGTCCCGTCGGCCTTCCGCCGCGCGGCACGGGCCGCGGAGCAGGAGGACTACGCCGAGGGTGACTGGCTGGTGCAGGCCTTTGGCACGGGGCTCGCGACCATTACGCCGTATGTGTCCTCGGATGCCTATGCCTCCGAGGTGCAGAACTATGTGCTGGAGTCGCTGGTGGTTCGCGATCCGGACACCCTGGAATGGCAGGGTCTGCTGGCCGAGTCCTGGGAATTCGACGACAGCGGGACGGAGCTGACCTTCCGCCTGCGTTCGGGGCCGCAGTTTTCCGATGGCGAGCCACTGACCGCGGAGGACGTCGAGTTCACCTTCGATTTCCTGATGACCGATGCCATCGCGGTGCCGCGGTCGCGCGCGTTCCTGGAGAAGGTCGAGGCCGTGGAGGCCGTGGACGAACGCACGGTACGGTTCGTGTTCGAGGAACCGTTCTTCGATGCGATGCGGGTGGCCGGGGGGCTCGATGTGCTGCCGAAGCATTTCTACGAGCGCTACCTGGAGGACCCCGAGACCTTCAACGAGTCGCGCGGCATCCTGCTCGGTTCCGGCCCCTACCGGCTGGAGGACCCGACCGGCTGGACGCCGGACGCCGGGCGCATCGAGCTGGAGCGCAACCCGCGCTACTGGGGTCCGATCGAGCCGCCATTGGATCGCCTGGTCTGGCGCGTAATCCAGAACGACAGCGCGCGCCTGACCACCTTCCGCAACCGGGATATCGATGTCTACGGCGCGCGGCCGCGTGAATACGCCCGGCTACGTGACGATGAGGCGCTGCGCGAACGCGCGGACACTCACGAGTACATGAGTCCGACGGCGGGCTATTCCTATATCGCCTGGAATCAGCAGCGCAACGGCGAGCCAACGCGCTTCGCCGATCCGCGGGTGCGCAAGGCGATGAGCTACCTGACCGACGTGGACCGGCTGATCGAGGAGGTCATGCTGGGGTATGCCGAGCGGGCGATCTCGCCGTTCTCGCCGCGCAGCGATCAGCACAATCCGGATCTCGAACCGATCCCCTTTGATGTCGAGCGGGCCCTGGAGCTGCTCGCCGAGGCCGGCTACCGCGAGCGTAACCGGGATGGCGTGCTGGTGAACGAGGACGGCGAGCCGTTCTCCTTCGAGCTGGCGTATTTCCAGGACAATGAGGACACCCGCCGCATCGCTCTGTTCCTGCGCGATCTCTATGCGCGTGCCGGAGTGGAGATGCGGCCCCAGCCGACCGAGTGGTCGGTGATGCTGGAAAAGCTCAGTCGCCAGGACTTCGACGCCATCACGCTGGGCTGGACCAGTGGCGTCGAGGTGGATATCTACCAGATGTTCCACTCCAGCCAGACCGTTTCCGGCGGCGATAACTTTATCCACTACCAGAACCCCGAGCTGGACGCGATCATCGAGGCGGCCCGCGGCGAGGTGGACGAGCCGGCGCGCATGGAGCTGTGGCGCGAGGCCGAGCGCATCCTGCACGAGGACCAGCCCTACACCTTCCTGATGCGGCGCCAGACGCTGGCCTTCATCGACCGGCGCATCCAGAACCTGGAACAGACCGCGCTGGGGCTGAACCTCGGGGCGGTGCCGCTGGAGATCTACGTGCCCTTCGAACTCCAGCGCTACGGACAGTAGTCGCCCATGGGCCACGTAGTGGAACCGATCGGCAGGCGGCGCGCGGGATGCTGACCTATATCCTGCGCCGCATGATCCTGATGGTGCCGACCCTGTTCGGCATCACCGTGGTCGTGTTCGCGGTGATGGCGGCGGCGCCCGGGGGCATCAGCGCCCTGACCCTGGTGGAGGGGCAGGGCCTGGAGCCGCAGGCGCAGAAGGCGATGGAGGAGTACTACAACCGCCTCTACGGCCTGGATCAACCGGCGCCGGTGCAGTTCGGGCGCTGGCTCAACAACATCTCGCCGATCGGTTTCGCCCAGGACGCGGACGGTTCACTGACCGGATGGCCGCACTTCAAGGCGCCCAACCTGGGGACCAGTTTTCGCTACGGCCGCCCGGTGGTCGACCTGATCGCGGAGCGGTTGCCGATTACGCTGCTGCTGAACGTGCTGTCGATCCCGCTGATCTACATCGTCGCGGTGGCCGTGGGGGTGCGCGCGGCCACCCAGCACGGCCAGGCCTTCGACTCGCAATCCGGCGTGGTGTTGCTGGCGCTGTGGTCGGTGCCGACCATGCTGGCGGGCGTGCTGCTGATCGGCTTCTTCGCCTCCGACCAGTTCTGGCAGTGGTTTCCCACCGGGGGCATCAGCCAGCGCGCGGCACTGGATATGACCTTCCTGCCGACGGTGGAGGTGGTGTGGGCCCTGCCGCTGCTGCTGATCCTGCCGTTTCTGGGCGCGGCCCTGGGGATCTACCTGGCGCGAACCCTGCCGGCGCGGATCCGTGGTGGGGTCGGGGCCGTACTCGGGGCCCTGTGTGGCTGGCTGATGTTCCGCGACCTGGCCGTTGCCGGGATGGTCAGTACCGGGGTCGCCATGGGGGTCGGCGCCGCGGTCGGCTGGCTGATGGCGCACAGCGACTGGGGGGTGCTGCGCGGCTTCTATCTGGGGACGCTGGGGCTGGGCGCGGGGCTTGCGCTGGCCCTCGGACTGGCGCCGGGCAGCATGGTGCCCGGCTTCCTGCTGGATCGGGCCTGGCACCTGGTGCTGCCGGTGCTGTGTCTGTCCTACGGCGGGCTGGCGTTCCTGGCCAAGCTGTCGCGCTCGGCGGTGCTGGAGAACCTGACCTCGGACTATGCGCGCACCGCGCGGGCCAAGGGGGTCGCCGAGCACGACGTGCTGTGGCGCCACGTGTTCCGCAACTCCCTGCTGCCGCTGATCACCGTGTCCGCCACCCTGCTGCCCTCGCTGCTGGCCGGGTCGGTGATCGTGGAGGCCATCTTCTCCATTGACGGCATGGGCAAGCTGGCGGTGGAGGCCGTGCAGACGCGCGACCGCGAACTGGTGCTGTCGATCACCCTGATCTCCGGGGTGCTGACCCTGGTCGGCTACCTGCTGGCGGACCTCGCCTACGCCATCGTCGATCCGCGGGTGAACTATGACTGAGCCGAGCCGCCATCCGGAAACCGGGGGTCGCCGCAGCCGCTCCTGGGCGCGGCGCGTGGTGGGCGAGGTCCTGCTGCGCTGGGGCGCGCGCCTCGGGATTGGCTGGATCGCGCTGTTGACTCTGGTGGCGATCCTCGCGCCGGTGCTGGCGACCTCCCATCCGCTGCTGGTGCAGACCACCGACGGCGAGTGGGCGATGCCCTTCCTGCGCTATCTGACGGCAGCCGACGTGACGCTGTTCGGTCTGCTGGTGCTGGCGCTGGTCTTCTGGCGCCTGCCCGGGCGGCCCTGGCGACGCTTCGGGCTGTGGGCCGCGCTGGGCGCGGTGCTGGCCGCGGTGGCCTGGCAGACGGTCTCGCCGCCGTCGCTGGTGATCCACGATCAGTACCGCGAGGCCGAGCGCATGGGCGAATACCAGACGGTGATTCGCGCCCCGATCCCGTATTCGCCGCGCGACTACCTGCGCGACTATGCCGATACCGGCCTGGAGGCCCCGCGCGAGGCGCCGGATCGGGTGCACTGGTTCGGCACTGACGACACCGGTGCGGATGTCCTCTCGCGCATGATCCACGCCTCGCGCATCGCGCTGTCCATCGGCTTCATCGCCACCGGGATCGCGCTGGGGATCGGGGTGATCCTGGGCGGGCTGATGGGCTACTTCTCGGGGATCGTGGACATCATCGGCATGCGCCTGGTGGAGATCTTCGAGGCGATCCCGACGCTGTTCCTGCTGCTGACCTTCGTCGCCTTCTTCGGTCGCTCGCTGTACCTGATGATGCTGATCATCGGCCTGACCTCCTGGTCCGGCTACGCGCGCTATGTGCGCGCGGAGTTCCTGCGCCTGCGCCAGCAGGACTTCGTGCAGGGGGCGATCGCGTCGGGGCTGTCGCTGCCGTCGATCCTGTTCCGGCACATGCTGCCGAACGGGATCGCGCCGATCCTGGTGGCGGCCAGTTTCGGGGTCGCCTCGGCCATCCTCGCCGAGGCGACGCTATCGTTCCTCGGCCTGGGTCTGGTGGATGATCCCTCCTGGGGGCAGATGCTGAACCAGGCGGTACAGAGTTCCACCTTCAACTGGTGGATGGCGGCCTTCCCCGGCGGGGCGATCTTCCTGACGGTGTTCGCCTACAACCTGATCGGCGAGGCCCTGCGCGACGCCGTGGACCCGCACGCGCGCTCGGCCGCGCGCAGTGCCAATCGCGATGCCGGCGCGCGTCCGGCGGCCGGTGCCACCAGCGCGACCAGCGGCGGGGTGCGCTGAACATGCTGGAGGTGCGCAACCTGCAGATCCGTCACCGTGACAGCGAGGCACCGCTGGTTGCGGAGGCGAGCTTCGCCATCCGCGGTGGCGAACTGTTCGCGCTGGTCGGGGAGTCGGGTTCCGGCAAGTCGATCACCGCGCTGGCGATCATGCGCCTGCTGGACGAGGGCTTCGAGCGCCCCACGGGCGAGGTCTGGCTGGCCGGGCGCGAGGGACGCCAGGAACTGCTGGGGCTGCCAGCCCCGGCGATGCAGCAGGTACGCGGCGACCGAGTGGGGATGATCTTCCAGGAGCCGATGACTTCGCTGAATCCGGTGCTGACCGTGGGCGATCAGATCGAGGAGGTGCTGCGTCTGCACCGCCCCCAGATGAGCCCGGAGCAGCGCGCCGCGCGCACGCTGGAGGTGCTGCGCGAGGTGCAGCTGCCGAACCCCGAACAGCGCCGCGACGAGTATCCGCACAAGCTCTCCGGCGGGCAGCGCCAGCGGGTAATGATCGCGATGGCGCTGGTGGCGGAGCCGGACCTGCTGATCGCGGACGAGCCGACTACCGCGCTGGACGTGACCATCCAGGCCGAGATCCTGAAGCTGATCGACCGCCTGCGCGAGAAGAACGGCATGGCGGTGCTGCTGATCACCCACGACTTCGGGGTGGTGGCCTCGGTGGCCGACCGGGTGGCGGTGATGCGCGAGGGGCGGCTGGTGGAGCAGGGCGAGTGCCTGCCGTTGTTGCGCGACCCGCAGGATGCTTATACGCGCAAGCTGATCCAGGCCCTGCCGGAGAATCTGCCCCCGCTGCCGCCGGTGCCGGGCGCCGGACGCAATGCGCTGCTGCAGGTCTCCGGGCTGCAGGTGCACTTCCCGGTGCTCAAGGGGCTGATGCGCCGCCAGGTCGACGTGGTGCGCGCGGTGGACGATGTCAGTTTCGAGCTGGAGAACGGCGAGGTGCTGGCGGTGGTCGGCGAATCCGGCTGTGGCAAGACCACCCTGGGCCGGGCCATCCTGCGCCTGGTGGAACCGACCGGTGGCGAGGTCCGCTACCGCGGCGAGTCGCTGACCCGCATGCCGCGCAAGCCCCTGCGCCGACTGCGGCGCCACCTGCAGGTGGTGTTCCAGGACCCGGCCTCGTCCCTGAATCCGCGCCTGAACGTGCTGACGCTGCTGACCGAGCCGATGGCGGTGCACGGCATCGGGGCGGACGTGGACGAACGCATCGCCCTGGCCGGGCAGGTCCTGCAGCAGGTGGCGCTGCCGGAAGATACCCTGTGGCGCTATCCGCACGAGTTCTCCGGCGGTCAGCGCCAGCGCATCGCGATCGCGCGGGCCCTGGTGCTGGATCCGGACGTGATCATCTGCGACGAGGTCACCAGTGCGCTGGACGTGTCGGTGCAGGCCGAGGTGTTGCAGATCCTTGCCCGGCTGCGGGCCGAGCGGCGTCTGGCGATGATCTTCATCACCCACGACATGGGCGTGGTCGAGTACTTCTCCGATCGCATGCTGGTGATGCACGACGGACGCATGGAAGAGATCGGCGCCACCGAGGAGGTGCTGGCCAGCCCGAAGGCCGAGTACACCCGCCACCTGCTGGACGCCGTGCCCCGCGTCTCGCGCTACCTCTGAACCGGGCGAGCCGGCGGCAATGTGCCTTGGTGCGGTCGTTTTGATTCACCACGAAGGCACGAAGAAGGTCAAGGGCATTTTTGCACCACAGAGGAGACCGAGTGCACGGAGAAGACCAAGGGCGGTTTGTAGTGGGCTGGCAATCGGTCTTGTCCTGGGTGATATCCAGGCTCTCCGCTTCTCGAGGGTTGGTATGACCGCGATCACACTCCATACCAGAAGAAACCTTCGCGAGCTTCCTGTCTTCCTGTGACCCGCCCTTCTCCGTGTCCTCCGTGCCCTCTGTGGTAAAAAAGCCTTTCGCGGCCTCCAGGCCACAGCGGGCGGCTATTTCTGGCAGGTGGGGCAGTAGCTGCTGGCGCGCTGGCCGATGCGGCGGGTGCGCAGTACATCGGCGCAGACGTGGCAGGGTTCCCCGGCGCGGCCGTAGACGTGCAGGGACTGGCGGAAGTAGCCGTGGGTACCGTCCTCGCGGAGGAAGTCGCGCAGGGTGGTCCCGCCCTGCTCGATGGCCTCGGCCAGTACGGCCTTGATGTGTGCGGCCAGGCGCTGGTATTCCGCGCGGGTGACCCGGCCGGCCGCGCGACCGGGCCGGATGCCGGCGAGGAACAGGGCCTCGGTGGCGTAGATGTTGCCGACCCCGACCACGATGGCCTGGTCCATGATGAAGGCCTTCACCGGGCCACGGCGGCCGCGGCTGCGCAGGAAGAGGGTGTCGCCATCGAATGCGGGGTCCAGGGGTTCCGGGCCGAGCTCAGCCAGGAGCGGATGCGGGGTGCCGTCGTCCGGTAGCGGCAGACAGCAGCCGAAGCGGCGCGGGTCATGCAGTCGGACCTGATAGCCGTTGTCGAGGTGCACGATCAGGTGGTCGTGGCGCCGCAGTGGTGTCTCCGGCGGGCAGTAGCGCAGGCTGCCGGACATCCCCAGGTGCAGCAGCACGCCGGCGCGATCCGTCTCCAGCAGGAGATACTTGGCCCGGCGGGCCAGTCGGTGGACCTGCGCGTCGGTCAGTCGCCTGGTCAGGTCTTCGGGGACGGGCCAGCGCAGGCGTGGCTCGCGGACCTCGAAGGCGGTGATGCGGCGCCCGGCCAGCAGGGGTTCCAGTCCGCGTCGGGTGGTCTCGACCTCGGGCAGTTCAGGCATGCACGCCCTCGATCTCCAGCAGCAGCTCGCGGCGGCAGATGTCGCCGCGCACCCACTGCACGATCGGACCCGGGTGGGCCGCGTTGTAGTGTTCCGCCAGCACGGCCGCGACCCGGGGGCGGTCCTCCGGGCGGCGCAGGTAGACACGCAACCAGGACGGCCGGGGCAGCTTGCGCCCGGCGGTATTGTGCAGGGCCTGGAGGTTGGCGAGGGTCTCGCGCGCCTGGGCCACTACGTCGTCCGGGTGCCGGCTCTCGTGGCCGACGATGCTGGCGGTGCCGGAGAGCAGGATCAGCGGGCCGTCGGCCGTATCCAGTTGTGTGGCGCGGGCAAAGGTCGGGCTCTTCGGGCTGTAGCGCGCCGGGTAGTGGTAGGCGCTGACCTGGCGCGGGTTCTCCAGCGGTTTCGCCGGTGTCCGGGTGGCGATCAGGTAGATCACCAGCTGGCGCCGGTCGCCACCGATCGCGGTGGCGGCCGGCATGCTGGCCAGCGGGACCTGCAGAGCCTCCAGGGCGGCGGCGCGCCCGACACAGAACGCCTGGTAGCGTTCCAGTCCGTCCTCTTCGCCGTGGATATCGCCGAAGAAGTTCCAGATGCGCGCCAGGTGTTCGTAGCCGCGCGTGCGGCAGGCGGCCAGCAGCGACTGGTAGGCCTGTTCGGTCTGCTCCCGCAGCCCGTGGTCCGGGCCGGTCCAGCTCGCAAACAGCACATCGTCGTGTTCCAGCAGGTGCACGGGGCCCTCGCGGGAGGAGCGCGGCGTGCCGGGGGCGGTCCAGTATTCGACATAGTCATCCGGCGCCAGGGGGCTCAGTCCCGGATGGATCTCGAGGGTGCCGCGCGCGGCCTCGATCCCTGCGGGCTCGCGCAGCCGGATCCGCAACCCCGTGTCGGGGCCACTCGCGGCTTCCGGCATCAACTGGCTGCGCAGGGTGAGGGGCATGGTCTAGTCCGAATGTTTCATGAATTCGCGCGACGATCGCACAGGGGATTTTCCGAGGAGGCGCCGTATTGGGCTATACGGCCGACTGACGAAGATCCCCTGTGCGGCCAAGAGACCAGCGAGGGCGTGCGCAGTTCATGAAACATTCGGTTTAGGGCTCCGCCAGGGATGCGAGAAGGTCCTCGGTCCAGCGTACGGCTTCCAGGTAGAGGCGGCTGGAGACCGGCGCGGGGACGGGGGCATTCGCGCTGTCGGGCGGCAGCGCGGGGCCCTCGAAGGCGGCAATGGTCGCCAGCAGCGGCGCCAGCGGGCCGCTCCCCTCCAGCAATGCCTGTTCCATCTCCGTGGACAGGTGGAGTTCGCCGAGGATGCGCCGCAGCGGCACACCCAGCACCCGGTCCAGGCCGGACAGCATGCCGAGCGTGAAATAGCGCTCGCATTCCTCCGGGGGCAGGCCCAGGGCGCGGGCCATCAGCATGCCCATGCGGGCGCGGATCATGACCTGTTCGAGACCGTGGCTCTGGCCGTCGGCGCCGCGCAGGACCATCAGCATCGCCAGGCGCTTGATTCGCCCCTGGCCCAGCCGCAGGATCGCGTCGTACAGGGAGTCCGTGGCCCGCCGGCCCCGGTAGGCCGGGCTGTTGGCGAGGCGCAGCAACTGGATCGCCAGCCCCGGTTCGGCGGCGATCAGGCGCTCCAGTTCGGCCGGCGTGGGATCGGGTGCCTGCAGGGCCTTCAGCAGGCGCAGCAGGGCGAGCTCCAGGCTCTCCAGGCGCTGCCCCTCGATCACGTGGGGGAAGGACAGGTGAAAGCCCTGGAACAGGCTGAACCCGAGGTGTCGGCAGCGCGCATAGTCCTCGGCGGTCTCGACCTTCTCGGCCAGCAGTTCCACTCCGAAGCCGCGCAGGGTGTCGACTTCCTGCTCCAGGCGTTCGCGGCCCAGGGTCAGCACGTCGAGCTTGACGAGATCGGCCAGCTCGACCAGTTCCGCGTGGCTCTCCTGGAACTGGTAGTCGTCGAGCGCAATGCGGAAGCCCCGGGCCTTCAGGCGTCGCACGGCGGCGACCACCTCGGTGTCGATCTCGACATCCTCGAGGATCTCCAGCACCACCTGCTCCGGTGGCAGGCTGGTGATGACGTCGTGCTCGAGGAAGCCGCGGGTCAGATTGACGAATGCCAGGTGCTCGCCGACGAGATGCTCCAGCCCGATGTCGATAAAGGCGCTGCGCAGGAGATCGGAGGTGGCCAGGTCGCCGTCGGTGACCGAGGCGGTATCCATGTGCCCCGCGCGAAAGAGGAGCTCGAAGCCGATCAGGTTCTCCTGATCGTCGAAGATGGGTTGCCGGCCGACAAAAATTGGTTGCATGCTTGCGTCAGGTGAACACGATCAATCACGGATGGGCGGCCACGACGAAGTGCGGCAGGCCGGCTCGGGAGGAACACACGCACCATGGATTCGATTGATGCGCCATTTGGCGAAGTCGTGGAGTTGCGTCAGATCCTGCACGACTCGGGGGTTCCGTTGCTGCGGGTTATTATCCGCGATGGCGAACGTTATACCAAGATCGAACTGGACCCGGCGACCGCGCATCGTTGGGGGCGCGTGATGACGCGCTGGGCGGAGACCGCCGCGGAGGGCAGCGCGGCATCCGGGAAGGGTGGTCAGCCGGATCCCGTTTGAGGATAGGCCCCGGGTACGCGTTGCGGTGCATCCGGGGCTTCCGGCCACGCAGACACAACACGCAGACACAAAAAGGGCCCGGCACCGCGTGAGCGGGCCGGGCCCTTTTTCGCCCGGGATCAGGCAATCGTGCCGGGAGGCGCGATTACTTGATCTTGGCTTCCTTGTACATCACGTGCTTGCGGACGACGGGATCGAACTTCTTGATCTCCATCTTCTCGGGCATGTTCCGCTTGTTCTTGGACGTGGTGTAGAAGTGGCCGGTGCCGGCGGAGGACACCAGGCGGATCTTATCGCGTGCGGACTTGGCAGCCATCGTGAAGCCTCCTTAGACCTTTTCACCGCGGGCACGGCAGTCCGCCAGGACCGCGTCGATGCCGCGCTTGTCGATAATGCGCATGCCCTTGCTGCTGACGCGCAGGCGTACGAAACGGTTCTCGCTCTCCACCCAGAAACGGTGGGAGTGCAGATTGGGCAGGAAGCGCCGCCGCGTCTTGCGGTGGGCGTGCGAAACGTTGTTACCGGTCGCCGGGCGCTTGCCGGTCACCTGACATACTCGGGCCATCGGGGGACTCCGGAATTTGGGTCTACCAGAAAGACGGCGGACTATAGCGCAGCCCCGGGGCCGGTGCAAGGGAAAACCGGGTCTGCCGCGGCGCGCTCAGTTGGCCCCGGGGGCGCAGTGGGCCCGGACCCGGGGCGCCACGCCGCATTCGCGGGCCCAGGCCAGCGTCGCATCCAGCGGCATCGGCCGGGCGATGCCGAAGCCCTGGGCCGCGTCGCAGCCCCATTGTTGCAGGGTGTCCAGGGTGGCGGCGTCCTCGGCCCCCTCGGCCACCACCTTCAGCCCGAGATCGCGGGCCAGGCTGATGCTGGCACGGGTGATCTGGGCATCCACCGCGTGTTCCAGCATCTGGCGCACGAAGGCCTGATCGATCTTGAGGGTGGTGACCGGCATCCGCTTGAGATAGGCCAGCGAGGAGTAGCCGGTGCCGAAGTCGTCGATGGCGAGCGCGAGCCCGGCGGCGGTCAGGCGGTTGAGGGCGGTGATCACCTCGTCCGGATCGGCCATCAGGGCGGTCTCGGTGAACTCGAGTTCCAGGGCGCAGGGGGGCAGGCCGGAGGCGTGTACCTGTTCCAGCAGATGATCGGCGAACGCCGGGTCGAGGAAATTGCGTGCGGAGATGTTCACGCTGACCGGCATGGCCAGGCCGTGCTCGCGCAGGGTGGCGAGGTCCGCGAGGGCCAGGCGCAGGACGCGGCGCGTCAGCTCGTGGATCAGTCCGGTGCGCTCGGCCTGCGGGATGAAGTCGCCCGGCGAGATGCGGCCGCGCGTGGGGTGTTCCCAGCGCAGCAGGGCCTCCAGCCCGATCAGCTGCCGGGTCTCCAGGTCCACCTTGGGCTGGTAGTGCAGGTGCAGCTGGCCGTCGTCCAGGGCGCCCTGAAGCTCGCCGAGGAGCTCGACCGTATGCAGGCTGTGGTCGTCACTGCGCCGGTCGTAGCTGCGGTAGCGCCGGCCCGAGTGGCTCGCCTGGTGCATGGCCATCCAGGCCTTGGTCAGCAGCCGGGTCGGCTCGTCCTGCTCGTGGAAGGGGAAGGAGGAGAGCCCCGCGTGGGCCCCGAGATAGACCGGGATGTCGAAGACCTCGAAGGGGGCCTGCAGGGCGTCGATCACGGCCTGGGTCACCGCCAGGGCCTCCTTGCGCCCGCGGTGCGGCAGGATCAGGGCGAAGTGGTCGTCGTGGATATGAAACACGTCGGCCCCGGCAGGACCGGCCACGCCCTGCATGCGGTCGGCAATGCCGCGCAGCAGGGGGCGCTCGGCGGTCAGGCCGAGGGCGCTGATGCTGTCCTGGTAGTTGTCCATTTGCAGGCTGATCACGAACACCCGTGTGGCGGCGGCCTGCGGGGCCTCGGCCTGGCGCATCAGCTGCCGGACGTACTGTTCCAGCGACTCGCGGTTGGGCAGGTTGGTTACCGGGTTGGTGTAGGCCTGCTCCAGCAGGCGGGCGGAGTGCCGCCGCAGGGTGTCGAAGAGCCAGCCGGAGAAACCGCCCAGCACCACGTAGATACCCGTGCGCGTAAGCCAGTTCAGGGCAGGCTGGGCCGCCCCGGTGGCGGTGTCCAGGGGCATGAAGGGCCCGAGGAGCAGGCCGGCCAGCAGCCCGAAGGCCAGCCCGCCCCACAGGCCGAACAGGGCCGCCCCCAGCAGCACCGGGATCAGGATGAAGTTGAGGTAGGCGGTGGAGGTGCCGCCGGTCTGATAGACCAGCAGGGTCACCAGTGCCATCAGGAGCGCGGCGGCGGCCGCCCCGGCGATCCTCCAGCGTTTGTGGATGCCTTGCGAGCGCCCATGCGACCAGGCGTGGTACGGGGATGCCCCCATTCCGGTTCCTTCGGCTTGCGCCATGATGTCGTGATCCCCTTATAGACGTTTCTCGCGCGGGCGGGGGCATAATCCGGGCCGATGCATCCGGGCGGCGGGTCGCTGTTGCCCGTCGCGGGGGCTTGGTAGCATCCGGGGATGGTACGGACTTTATTCTCCAGGACGGGGCGGCATGGCTGATCGGCGGTTGCAGGTCTTTCTAACGGTGGCGCGGCTGTTGTCCTTCACCCGCGCCGCCGAGGTGCTGCACATGACGCAGCCGGCGGTGACCTTTCAGGTGCGGCAGCTGGAGGAACAGCTGGATACCCGGTTGTTCGATCGCAATCACAATCGGGTGACACTGACCGATGCCGGGCGGCTCGTGCAACGCTATGCCGAACGCATCTTCGATACCTACGGCGAGCTGGAAGCCGCCCTGCGCGAGCTGAAGGGCGCGAATGGCGGGGCGCTGGTGATCGGGGCCAGTACCACGGTGGCGGAATACATGCTGCCGGCCCTTCTGGGGGCCTTTCGTCGCGAGCATCCGGATATCGGCATCCGCCTGCGGGTGGGCAATACCGAGAGCGTGGTGCTCATGGTCGAGGAGGGCAGCGTGGATCTCGGTATTGTCGAGGCCCCGGTGACCCACCGCAGCCTGCAGGTGCAGCCCTGCCTGGTCGATCAGTTGCGCCTGATCGTGCCGCCGGATCACGAACTGGCCACGCGCGAAAGCGTTCGCGTCGCGGACTTCATCGAGCGTCCATTCATATGCCGCGAGGAGGGTTCCGGGACCCGCGAGGTCATCATGGAGTACCTTGGGCGCGCCGGGTACGACCGCAGCAGCCTGCGGGGTTGCATGGAGCTGGGCAGTTCGGAGGCGATCAAGGGCGCGGTGGTGGCCCGTATGGGGCTCTCGGTGCTGTCCGAGGCGGTGGTGGCCAAGGAGCTGGAACTGGGCGAACTGGTGGCACTGCCACTGTCACCGCCGCTGGAACGGCCGATCTCCCTGGTGCACGCGCGGCAGAAGTTTCGCGTGCCCACGCTGGAGGTGTTGATGCAGTTCCTGCGCGGATACTGCACGGCAGAGGAAAACAGGGGCTGAAGTACGCGGTGCGGTCCGCGATACCGGGCGACCGC
The DNA here is from genome assembly GCF_000377445.1 of Thioalkalivibrio sp. ALE9. Classification (NCBI taxonomy): domain Bacteria; kingdom Pseudomonadati; phylum Pseudomonadota; class Gammaproteobacteria; order Chromatiales; family Ectothiorhodospiraceae; genus Thioalkalivibrio; species Thioalkalivibrio sp. ALE9. The sequence goes on along the minus strand of NZ_KB898127.1, from coordinate 52,987 downwards.
GCCGCCGTCATGGGTCCTGTTCGCCGGTCGGAGTGACGCCGCCGCGAGCCGGCCCCGATCCGTGTTTTCCTCACCCGGACCCGAATACAAAATCAGGATTGACGCGACATGAAGAACTACTGCGTAGTGCAGCATACCTATTCCGAGTTTCTCGGACTGATCGAGTCACAACTGGAAAAACGCGATATCGGTTTTTCCTACTATCGGCCGTTCGTGGGGCAGGACCTGCCCGGTTCCGCGGCCCAGTTCGACGGGCTGTGGCTGCTGGGCGGCGCCTGGCCGACCGCGGATCACGAGGAGAACCCGCAGGTCCCGGACGAGCTGTCGCTGATCGACATCTTCCGCCGTTCGAAGCGCCCGGTGGTCGGGATCGGCATGGGCGGTTTGCTGGTGGCCGAGCAGGCCGGTGGTACCGCGCACGAGGACCCGATGTATCGTGCGCGCTTCGTGACCGCGCACAAGACCGCGGCGGGCGAGGGCGACGAACTCGCCGAGGCCCTGGATGGCCGACGGGTACTGCAACTGGTCAATGGCCGGGTCGACCTGCCGGACGGCGTGCAGCCGGTACTGGTGGACGACGACGGCGACTGGCTGGCGATCCGCCCGGATGAACTGACCTATGGCATGCTGTTTCGGCCCGAGATGAAGCCCGGGATGCTCGAGGACATCATCATGGAGGCGCGCCACAACCCGCCCCCGAATATGGGCGAACTCCTGGGCGAGGCGCGCATGGAATGGGGCGAGATGCAGAAGGTGACCGAGGACGTGATCGTGGCCCTGGTGAAGGCGCTGGGCCTGATGCAGGAACGCCGCAAGATGCCGGTGTTCAGCCTGAAGATCGAGGACGAGGGATGATTCCACCGCTCGGCACGGGCAACGAAGGGGGCCTGCCCGGTGGGGATCTCGGGTCGGTGCTTGGCGGCGCACGCAAGAAGGGCCGTGAGGACCCGGCGCGGGCGATCGCCGAGATCGCCGCGCGGCTGTCGCCCGAGGACCAGGCCAGCCTGCTGAAGTTTGCCCGTTTTCTGGAGCAGGAATCGCCGGCCCCCGCACCGGAGCCGGTGCCCGAGCCGGAGCCCATTCCGCGGCCGGAAAACGAGTCGGTGATCAAGGCCATGCGCCGCCTGTCGGCGACCTACCACATGCTGGATCGCTCCAAGCTGCTGAACGAGACCTCGGCCCTGATGGGACAGCACGTGATGCAGGGGCGCCCGGCGGTGGAGGTGATCGACGAGCTGGAGGTCGTCTTCCGTACCCATTACGAGAAGGCGGTGGCCCAGGATCCGACCCGTTCCGCGGACGGGGATGACCCGGAGGCGGGGGGCGCGTCGCGATGATCGACATCCTGCGTCAGTGGTACCAGCGTCATTTCACCGATCCGCAGGTGGTGATCCTGGCGTTTCTGCTGCTCGCGGGATTCCTGGTCATCATCTTTGCCGGGCGCATCCTGGCGCCGCTGCTGGCCTCGCTGATTATTGCCTACCTGCTGGAGGGGGCGGTGCGGAGACTGGTCCTCTGGCACATCCCGCGTATCCTCGCGGTCACCTGCGTGCTGCTGGCCTTCCTGGCACTGACCGTAGCGGCGCTGTTCAGTGTGGTGCCGCTGATGTCGGCCCAGGTCACCCAGCTGGTGCGCGAACTGCCGGGCATGATCTCGGAGGGCCAGAACCTGCTGCTGCAACTGCCCGAGCGCTACCCGCAACTGATCACCGACGAACAGGTCCTCGAGCTGATGGGGGCCATCCGCGCCGAGGCGACCCTGCTGGGGCAGCGCGTGGTGTCCTTCTCGCTGTCCTCGGCGCGGCACATCGTGGACGTGGTGATCTACCTGATCGTGGTCCCGCTGATGGTGTTCTTCATGCTGAAGGACCGTGACCTGATCCTCGGTTGGGTGCGCGGGTTCATGCCCCGGGATACCCATCTGGCCAGTCAGGTGTGGCGGGAGGTGAACCTGAAGATCGCCAGCTATGTGCGCGGCAAGTTCATCGAGATCGTGATCGTCTGGGCGGTCACCTTCCTGACCTTCAACTGGTTCGGGCTGGAATACGCGGTGCTGCTGTCGTTCATGGTGGGCATCTCGGTCATCATTCCCTATATCGGCGCGGCCGTGGTGACCATCCCGGTGGCCGCGGTCGCCTATTTCCAGTTCGGCCTGAGTTCCGAGTTCGCCTGGGTACTGATCGCCTACGGGGTGATCCAGTTCCTCGACGGTAACGTGCTGGTGCCGTTGCTGTTCTCGGAGGTGGTCAACCTGCACCCGGTGGCGATTATCGCCGCGGTGTTCGTGTTCGGCGGCATCTGGGGGCTCTGGGGGGTGTTCTTCGCCATCCCGCTGGCGACCCTGGTGCATGCGGTGATCAAGTCCTGGCCACGGGCCCAGCAGCCGCCGCCCGAAACCCCGACGGACGGCGAGGTCGGTTCGGCCGAAGCCGTCACCAAGTAGCCTGAAATCCCGGACCTCCGCCGCGCCCGCCCGCGGGCCCGGCGGCTGGTTGGTCCCCATTCGATAACAAGAAGAACGCATGACCGGAACCGAGATCCTGATGAACGTGACGCCCCAGGAGAGCCGTGTGGCCCTGGTGGAGAACGGCGTCCTGACCGAACTGCACCTGGAACGCACCCGTCGCCGCGGGATCGTGGGCAACATCTACAAGGGCCGGGTGGTGCGCGTGCTGCCGGGCATGGACGCGGCCTTTGTCGACATCGGCCTGGAGCGCACGGCCTTCCTGCACGCCTCCGACGTGGCGCCGGTGGAGCGCGAGGAACTCAACGGCCATGCGCTGTCGGGCGGGGAGGCCCCGGCGGCCGCCGCGGGCAACGGGACCGCCAATGGCGGCGCGGCGCCGGCGCGCGAGGGCATCCGCGAACTGCTGCGCGAGGGGCAGGACGTCCTGGTCCAGGCGGTCAAGGACCCGCTGGGGTCCAAGGGCGCGCGCCTGACCACCTACATCACGCTGCCGTCGCGCAACCTGGTGCTGATGCCGAACCAGTCGAATGTCGGGGTGAGCACGCGCATCGAGGACGAGGGCGTGCGCGCGCGGCTGCGCGAGTCCATCGAGCAGCTGCGTGACGAGCTGGCCCCGCAGCACGGCTTCATCGTGCGCACCGCCGCGGAGCTGGCCGACTACGAGGCCCTGTACAACGATACCGCCTTCCTGAAGAAGGTCTGGGACAGCCTGCAGGAGCAGGCCGCCAGCGCGCCGCCGGGGACCGAGGTCTACGCCGACCTGCCGCTGGTCGAGCGCATCCTGCGCGACATGGTGGGAGTGGATATCGAGCGCATCCGTATCGACTCGCGCGAGACCTATCAGAAGGTCTGCAGCTTCGTCGAACGCTACCTGCCGGAACTGATCGGGCACATCGAGCATTACCCCGGCGAGCGCCCGATCTTCGACCTGTTCAACGTCGAGGAGGAGATCCACCGCGCCCTGGAGCGCAAGGTGGAGCTGAAGTCCGGTGGCTACCTGATCTTCGACCAGACCGAGGCGATGACCACGGTCGACATCAACACCGGCGGCTTTGTCGGTCATCGCAAGCTCGAGGAGACGATCTTCAAGACCAACCTGGAGGCGGCCCAGGCCATCGGGCGCCAGCTGCGCCTGCGCAATCTCGGCGGGATCATCATCATCGATTTCATCGACATGCAGGACGACGAGCACAAGCGCCAGGTAATCCGCGCGCTGGAAAAGGCGCTGGAACGGGATCACGTGAAGACGCAGATCTGCGACGTCTCGCCACTGGGGCTGGTGGAGATGACCCGCAAGCGTACCCGCGAGAGCCTGGAGCACCAGATGTGCGAGCCCTGCCAGGTCTGTGGCGGGCGCGGCTACCTCAAATCGGCGGAGACCGTCTGCTACGAGTTGTTCCGCGAGATCCTGCGCGAGGTGCGCCAGTACGACGCGCGCGAGCTGCGGGTCCTGGCGTCGCAGAACGTGATCGACCTGCTGCTGGACGAGGAATCCGCCGCGCTGGCGGAGCTGCAGAGCTTTGTCGGCATCCCCATCCGCTTCCAGGTGGAGACGCTCTACACCCAGGAACAGTTCGACGTGGTCTTCGTCTGAGCTATACCTAATCTAGATGCTCGCCCGGTGCGGGCGATCGTCGCCAGCGGGGAGGGAGAGACACCAAGGTGAAGCACGCGTGCGGACCCAGCATGGATCGGGGTCCCGGTCGGCCGGGCAGGCCGCGTTTTGATCGGGTGGGTGAAAAATGAGCATCCGTTCACAAAGTGTACGGGTGGCCCTGGGGATCCTGCTGGCCCTGGTGCTGGCGCTGGTGATCGCCATCCTGGCATTGCGCCTGGCGTTGCCGCACTGGGACGGCCTGCACGCCTGGGTGGAGACGACCGTCAGCGAGCAACTGGAGCGCGAGGTCTCCGCCGCGGGCATCGAACTGGGCTGGGCCGGCTGGTCCCCGGCGCTGGTGGCGCGGGAGGTCCGGGTGGCGATGCCCGAGGGCGAGCCGGTTGCCATCGAGCGCCTCGGGATATCGCTGAGTGCCGGGGCCAGCCTGCGCAGCCGGCATCCGGCGCTGGCGGTGCGGGTCGAGGGGATGGACCTGCGCCTGGTGCGCCATGCCGATGGCCGGTTTTCCCTCCACGGGCGCGAGATCGGCATGGGCGAGGGGCGGCTGCTCACCATCCCGGTGGCGCAGTGGCCCGATGTCGAGGCGGAGGCGATCCGGCTGATATGGGAGGACCGCGGCGCGGGCCTGGAGTCCGCCGCGCGGCTGGACCGGGCGGCCCTGCGCACGGCGCACGACGGCTCGCTGCGGCTGTTTCTCGACGGGGCCCTGGACGCGCCGGACGCGGGCGGGCATTTCGTGCTCGGGTTGCAGGCGCCGGCGGCCGATCTGCGCGATGCGCGTTTCTTCCTCGAAGCGGATGCGGTGGACCTGACCGCCTGGCAGCCGTGGCTGGCCTACCTGGGCTGGCCCGCGCCCGAGGGCACCGCGACACTGCGCCTGTGGGGTGCGCTCGACGATGGCCGCATGGCCTGGCTGCGCGGGGATCACGAGACGACTCTTAGCCTGGCCGGGGAACCGGACGGTCCGGCCATCGGCCATCGATTCGACTGGCGGGTCCGGGACGGTCGGCACCGGTCGTCCTGGAGCGGGACGCGGCCGGGTTCCGGGGACCTGCGCCTGGCCTACCGCCTGGAGGGCGAGCCCCGCGAGCTGGTGGTGGATGCGGTGGAGCTGGCGGCCCGCGATGTCGACGTCGAGCCCTACGCGCCCCTGCTCACCCTGCTGCGCCAGGCGGCGCCCGAGCTGGCCGAGCGTATCGCCGACCTCCATCCGCGCGGAACACTGGACCTGGCCCGGTTCGAGGCACGCCGCGAGTCGGACCGGCTGCAGCCGGTCTGGGCCGAGGCCGATGTGCGGGATCTCGGCTGGCGCGCCGCCGGGCACGGGCTCGGGGTGCAGGGGGCGGCGGGCTACCTGCAGTGGCGTCGCGGCGGCGTGGAACTGCTGCTGGACAGCCGCGACCTGGAGATCGATCTGCCGCGGGTACTGGCCGAGCCGGTGGTGCTGGACACCGCCCGTGGCCGCCTGCGCGCCGAGCGTGACGACTCCGGGCACTGGCATCTGGCGGGCGAGGGCCTGAATGCCGCGAATGCCGACGCCGCGGTACGCGGGCGCATGCGGATGCGGCTGGACGGGCACGCGGCCGGCCCGCGGGTCGATATCGCCATGGACATCCTGCGTGCCAACGGCGACCGTACCGCGCGCTACCTGCCGCTGTATCACCTGCCGGAGAACACCTATCAGTGGCTGGTGGACAGCATCGTGACCGGGGTCTCCACGGGGGGCGGCATGGCCTACCGGGGACGCGGAGAGGACTTCCCGTTTGCCGACGGCGAGGGGGTGTTCGACCTGTGGGCGGATGTCGAGGCGGGCATCCTCGACTACCAGGAGGGCTGGCCCAGGGCCGAGGGCGTCGGCGGGCGGCTGCTGTTCCACAACGCGGGCTTCCGCGCCGAGGACGCGCGGGGCCGCATCCTCGACACCGAGGTGCATGCCACCCGGATCGGGATCGAGGATATGGAGAACGCGGTCCTCGAACTGGAGGGCACGGCCGACGGTGATGCCGCCGATCTGCTGACCTATCTGCGTCAGGCCGACCTGCTGGACGAGGCGGCGGAACTGCGCGATCAGGCGCGCCTGACGGGCCCGACCCGGCTGGGGCTCTCCCTGACCCTGCCGTTGCAGGAGGGGCGCATGGACCAGACGCGGGTCGCCGGCACGCTGGATCTCCAGGGCACGCGCGCCGAGGTCCCGGGCTGGCCCGCGGTGCTGGAGGCCGTCGAGGGCCAGGTCCGGTTCGATACCGCCGATCGCATCGCGGCGGAGGATGTGACCGCGCGTGTCCATGACGAGACCGTCACCCTGGGGGCGGACTGGCCCCTGGGTGGCGAGACCGCACGGCTCACGGCGCGCGGGAGACAACCCCTGGGGCCCTGGCTGGAGGATTTTCCGGAGCTGGCCCCCTACCTGGAGGGTGCGGCGCTTTGGGAGGCGCAACTGCGCCTTGGCCAGGCGGTGGATGGCGTGCGTCTGGATCTGAGCTCGGATCTGGTGGGTGTGGCGATCGACTGGCCGGAGCCGATCGGCAAGCCGGCGGAGGAGGCCCGCCCGCTGGAACTGACGCTGCCCTTGGGGCATGACGGCGCGGGCATTGGCCACCTGACACTGGGCTCGGTCCTGCGGGCCCACCTGCGTCTCTCCCCGACTGCCGCCCCCGAGGATCCGGCCGTGCGCGGCGCCGAGCCCCGCACGGCGGCGCGCGGGGTTGCCCTGCAGGCCCTGGCGCTGGAGATCGGCGCTCCCCGGGCCAGCGCCCTGGCCCTGCCGGGGGCGGGTGTGTCGGTGCGTGCCCGCCTGCCACGGCTGGAGGTGGACCCGTGGCTCGAGGCCCTGGGCGAGGCCCCCTGGGGCGGTGCGGTGGATCTGGGCGCGGCCGGCGACGATGCCGAGGAGGCGGCGCAGGCCGTGGCGCTGACGCGCCTGGAACTGGATATCCGCGACCGTATCCGCTGGAGCGGGCGGGACCTGCCCGGGCTGCGCTTTCTGGGCCGGCGCGGGGACGCGGGCTGGGATCTGGAGGTGGCGTCCGACTGGCTGGCCGGCGAGGCCCGCTGGCGCCCGATGGCCGCTGGCGGGCGTGATCGCTGGGAGGCGCATCTGCGTCACCTGATTCTGGACGATCTCGAGTGGACCGGCGCTGGCGAAGAGGCCGAAGCGGAGGTGCAGCCCGTCACAGCCGGGAGTTTCGAGGATCCGCGGGCCTGGCCGGCGGTGGACCTGACGCTCGACAGCCTGGCGCTGGGCGATTACCGTTTCGCGGATATCGAACTGGGCCTGGAGCCGCAGTCCAGCGGTCTGGTGATCCGGGACCTGGAGGTCCGTGCCCCGGAAGGCGATCTCCACGCCGACGCCGTCGGCATCTGGCGGGTGTCCGGGGAGGGTCTGCCGGAGACACGCCTGGATGCGACCCTGTCCGGTGACGACTGGGGCGCGGCCCTGCGGTCGGCGGGGCTGTCGCGGGCCCTGGTCGGGGGCGCCGGCGACGGGTCGCTGTCGCTCGTCTGGCCGGGGCCGCTGTACGCCCCGAGCCTGGCGCAGCTGACAGGGTCCGTGGAGCTGTCGCTGTCCGACGGGCGCCTGGCGGATGTCGAGCCGGGGGCGGGTCGCCTGCTGGGGCTGGTCAGCCTGGACGTACTGCCGCGGCGGTTGCGGCTGGATTTCCGCGACGTGTTCACCGAGGGTTTGACCTTCAGCGAGCTGACCGCGGACGCCGTGCTGCGCGACGGGGACCTGCATGTGCCCGACCTGCGCCTGGAGGGACCCTCGGCCAAGGTGCGTCTGAGCGGCCGCACCGGGCTGGTGGCACGTGACTATGATCACGAGATCGTGGTCGTGCCGAGCCTGCGCACCGCGCTCCCGATCGTCGGGGCCCTGGTGGGCGGCCCCGTGACCGGGGTTGTGGTGCTTCTTGCGGAACGCGTGCTGGGGATCGGGGATCAGATAGAAGAGGCGGCCCGCGTCGAGTACGCGGTGACGGGCCCCTGGGACGACCCGCAGGTACGCGTGCTGGTGGAGCCGGCAGCGGAGACCGACGGGGCCGACAACGACTGATACCGGCGCGGGCAGTGGCGCCCCGACCGGTCTCGCAACGGACAAGCGGAGCAACATGACTCAGGTAGCGGCCATCCAGATGGCCTCCGGACCCCAGCCCCAGGCGAACCTCCTGGAGGCCAAGCGACTGCTGCAGGAGGCGGCCGACAAGGGCGCGCGCCTGGCGGTGTTGCCGGAGAACTTCGCCTTCATGGGCATGCAGGAGACCGATGTCCTCGGCATCGCCGAGGTCGCCGACGGGGCCGGTCCGCTGCAGGCCTTTCTCGCCGAGCAGGCTCGGCGCCTCGGGCTTTGGATCGTCGGCGGGACTATCCCGCTGCAGACCGCGGGCGGCGACCGGGTGCGGTCCGCCTGCCTGGTGTTCGACGATCAGGGGCAGCAGGTGGCGCGCTACGACAAGATCCACCTGTTCGACGTGCGCCTGCCGGACAGCAGCGAGGCCTATACCGAATCGAAGGTCTTCGAGCGCGGCGACCAGGTGGTGGTCGTGGATACGCCGGCCGGCCGCATGGGCCTGGCGATCTGCTACGACCTGCGCTTCCCCGAGCTGTTCCGGGCCCTGCTGGATCAGGGGGCGGAATGGGTCGCCCTGCCGGCGGCCTTCACTGCGCAGACGGGGCAGGCGCACTGGGACGTGCTGCTGCGGGCGCGCGCCATCGAGAACCAGTGCTACATGCTGTCGGCGGCTCAGGGCGGGTTCCATGTGAACGGCCGCGAAACCTATGGCCACAGCGCCCTGGTGGATCCGTGGGGCCGGATCGTCGGCCAGCTCCAGCGCAACCCGGGCGTGCTGCTGGCCGATCTGGACCGGGCCCAGGCCGCGCGCATCCGCAACAGCTTCCCGGCCGTGGAGCATCGCCGCCTGCCGTGCCCCGGGACCACCTGATCCGGCGACATAAACCCGCAACGCCGGCGCGCTTGAAAGCGCGGGCGGTGCCCCAAGCTCCATACTGAACCGACAAGTGCTGCCCCGCCTGCAAGTGCGGCGGGGCAGCCGATCTCCGAACCCGAGAGGACTGCATGATCGACCGTCTTGCGCAACAGACCCTGCTCGACCCCGCCGGTCTCGGCGACAGCGAGCTGAGCACCCTTCTGGGTACCACCTTCGGTCACGGCATCGACGGGGGCGACTGCTACTTCCAGTTCGCCAGCCAGGAGGGGTGGTCGCTGGAGGATGGCATCGTGAAGTCCGCCAGCTTCAATATCGAGCGCGGGGTCGGCATCCGCGTGGTGCGTGGCGAGCAGACCGGGTTCGCCTATTCCGACGACATCGCGATGCCGGCCATGCTGGAGGCCGCGAAGACCGCGCGCAGCATCGCGAGCGCCGGTCAGAGCGGGCGCATCGCTGTGGCCTCGCGGTCGCCGTCGCGCCCGGCGCTGTACGCCCCCGACAACCCGCTGGATTCGCTGGACGAACAGACCAAGATCGACCTCCTCAAGGAGGTGGATGCTGTGGCCCGCGCCGAGGATTCGCGCGTCACCCAGGTGATGTGTTCCCTGGCCGGGGTGCACGAGGTCGTGCTGGTGCTCAACGCCCGCGGCGAGCTGACGACCGACGTGCGCCCGCTGGTGCGCCTGAACGTGCAGGTCATCGTCGAACAGGGAGGGCGTCGCGAATCCGGGACCTCGGGCGGCGGCGGACGCTTCGGCTACCAGTACTTCCGCGAGTCGGACCGGGCCGCCGGCTATGCCCGCGAGGCCGTGCGCCAGGCGCTGGTCAACCTGGAGGCCCGCGAGGCCCCGGCCGGGACCATGAAGGTGGTGCTCGGCCCCGGCTGGCCGGGCGTGCTGCTGCACGAGGCGATCGGCCACGGGCTGGAGGGCGACTTCAACCGCAAGGGCACCTCGGCGTTCTCCGGGCGCGTCGGCGAGCAGGTCGCGGCGAAGGGCATCACCATCGTCGATGACGGCACCCTGGAGGGGCGGCGCGGCTCGCTGAACGTCGACGACGAGGGCAACCCCACCCAGCAGACCGTGCTCATCGAAGACGGCGTACTGCGCGGCTACATGCAGGACGAGATGAACGCCCGCCTGATGGGCACGCGCTCCACCGGCAACGGCCGCCGCGAGTCCTATGCCCGGCTGCCGATGCCGCGCATGACCAATACCTACATGCTCGGCGGCGACGCCGACCCGGAGGAGATCCTGGCCTCGGTGGACGACGGCCTGTACGCAGTCAATTTCGGCGGCGGCCAGGTGGACATCACCTCCGGCAAGTTCGTGTTCTCCGCCTCCGAGGCCTATCGGGTGGAGAAGGGCAAGGTGACGTACCCGGTCAAGGGTGCGACCCTGATCGGGAATGGCCCGGATGTGCTGACGCGGGTATCGATGATCGGCAACGACATGAAGCTCGATTCCGGTATCGGGACCTGCGGCAAGGAGGGCCAGGGCGTGCCGGTTGGCGTGGGTCAACCCACGCTGCGGATCGATGGCATGACCGTGGGCGGTACCCAGGCGGCGTGAGCGCTGCGGGACCGGAGAATCGGCGTCGAAACGGCGACAAGGAGGCAACAGATGAATCTCGATTTCCTCGAACAGGAACGTTCCCTGCCGGAAGGGCATGGCCACGACCAGATCGTGCAGTGGCATGTGTTCCGCGCGCGCGACAAGGCCGAGCAGTTTGCCCACCACGTCGAGCTGGGCGAGGGCCAGGACCTGGTCGGCGGCTGGACCCGCGACAGCGTCGGCATGCTGTACTGGGTCGGCGTGCATGTCGACGACCTTGAGCGCTGGGGTAACGCCGGCGCGGTCCACAAGCACGGCGCCCGGGTGGACTAGATCGCCCGGCACCGCTCGCGGTCCCGGGTTGAATGGCCCGGGGCCGTTTCCCTGTTTCTGTATCCCTGACGGATATCCCCGACTCGTCCCTTTATAGCGGAACCCTGCATGAGTACATCTCCCGAACGTGTGAGCCCGGAATCCCTGTCCCAGGACGGCGAGGTCCAGGCCCTGTCCCATTCGCCGGAATCCCTCCAGGCACGGGTCCAGCGCACGCTGGAGGCCGCGCGCGAGCGCGGGGCCTCGGACGCCCAGGCGGTGGTCAGCCACAGCGTCGGGCTGGAGCTGGGTGTGCGCAAGGGGGAGATCGAGAGCCTGGAGCACGAGCGCGACCAGAGCCTGTCGCTGATCGTCTACTTCGGCCAGTCCAAGGGGGCGGCCTCCACCACGGACTTCAGCGACCAGGCCCTGATCGACACCGTCGAGGCCGCCTGCCGCATCGCCCGCTACACCGAGCCGGATCCGTATGCCGGGATGCCGGACCCCGCGTTCAAGGCGAGCGACTGGGAGGACCTCGACCTTGACCACCCCTGGGGCTGCAGCGCCACTGAGGCGACCGAACTGGCCCGCGCGATCGAGGCCGCGGGCTTCGCGGCCGACGACCGGATCGAGAACTCCGAGGGCGCCAGCGTCAGTACGCGGCGCGCCATGGCCTTTCTCGGCGACAGCCAGGGCTTCATGGGGGGCTATCGCAGCACCCGGCACTCGCTGTCCTGCGCCTTGGTGGCGCGCGACGCGGCCGGCATGCAGCGCGACTATGCCTACACCGTGGCCCGCCACGCGGGCGACCTGACCGCCGCCGAGGCGATCGGGCGCGAGGCGGCCGAGCGCACCGTGCGCCGGCTGGGCGGGCGCAAGCTCTCCACCCGCACCTGCCCGGTGCTGTTCGCGCCGGAGATGGCGCGTACCCTGATCGGCAGCTTCACCCGCGCGATCTCCGGGCCGGCCCAGTACCGCGAAAGTTCGTTCCTGTTGAATGCCGTGGGCGAGACCGTGTTCCCCGCCTGGATGCAGATCGAGGAACGCCCGCTGACCCCGCGCGCGCTGGGCAGCGCACCCTTCGACGGCGAGGGGGTGCGCACCCGCAACCGGCCGCTGATCGCCGATGGCGTCCTGCAGAGCTATACCCTGGACAGTTACGCTGCGCGTCGGCTGGGGCTGGAGACCACCGGCAACGCCGGTGGCGCGCGCAATGTGACCGTGGCCCCGGGGGACAAGGACTTTGACGCCCTGCTGTCCGAGATGGGTACCGGCTTCCTGGTGACCGAGCTGATCGGGCAGGGCGTGAACATGGTGACCGGCGACTACTCCCGCGGGGCTGCCGGGTTCTGGGTCGAGAACGGCGAGCTGCAGTACCCGGTGGAGGAGATCACCATCGCCGGCAACCTGAAGGACATGTTCCGGCGCATGGCGGCCGTGGGCACCGATGTCGACCGCCGCGGCAACATCCACACCGGCTCCATCCTGATCGAGTCGATGACCGTCGCCGGCGACTGAGCCGCCCTCGCGGCGCGCGCCCGGCAGTGGGCGTGCGCGGCGCATTCCCCGGTACCCTCCACGCTGCTACGCTCGTCGTGTGGCTGCATGGCCGTGACCGCCCGACCCCGCGAGGCGGCGGCCTAGGGAGACGCTGATTGAATCGCACGTCCGCGTTGGTGCCCCCCAGTTTTTCGAAACAAAGCGCTCCGAGACAAGGCGCGTCGTGCAGCGGGTAGTGGTTCTACCCGCCCGTTTCTGATGGATTGGGGCGCAACGCAGGATCGGGGAACAGGGGGCACCAACCCGACAAGTGATTGAAAGAGCGGGCTCGGCCGCCCGTTGTTGATCGAAAACGGGCGCGCGCACGGCGTTGCGGCTCCCTTGTGCAGAATGACTGCACGGCAGTCACCGCGCATTAAACGCACGCAAAAGTGACTCGAGCGCGGACGTGCGATTCAATCAGTGTCTCCCTAGCGCGGGCGAGGGACAGCCATGAACTTTTTCGAACAGCAGGACCAGGTGCAGCGCAGGACCCGCTGGTTGCTGGTTCTGTTCGCCCTGGCGGTGCTGGCGGTTGTCGGAGTGCTGGGCATTGCGGTCTGGCTCATGGGCGGCGGCGGTGCGGCGATTGCCTGGACCATGGGGATCACGGCGGGGCTGATCGTGCTCGCGAGCCTGTACCGGGCCTGGCAGCTGCGGGCCGGGGGTGGCGGCCTGATCGCGCAGGAGATGGGCGGCGTGCGCATCGCGGGCAACCCCGCCGACCCCCAGTGGCAGCGGCTGCGCAACGTGGTCGAGGAGATGGCGATTGCCTCCGGGATGCCGGTGCCCGAGGTCTACGTGCTGGAACAGGACCTGGGCATCAACGCCTTCGCGGCCGGGTTTGCCCCGAATGACGCGGTGATCGCGGTCACCCGCGGCGCCCTGGACAGCCTGGAGCGGGCCGAGCTGAAGGGGGTGGTCGCGCACGAGTTCGGACATATCCTCAATGGCGACATGCGCCTCAACATGCGCCTGGTCGGCATCCTCTACGGCATCGAGGTCCTGGCGCTGCTGGGCCAGGGCGGGCTGGCGCGCCGGCGCCGCCGCCACAAGGGGGATGTCGCGGATACCGGGGTCGGGGTGCTCAGTGTCACGCTGATCGTGGTCGGCTATGCGGGGCTGGCGCTGGCGCGCTGGATCCGCGCGGGCATCTCGCGCCAGCGCGAATACCTGGCGGATGCCCACGCGGTGCAGTTTACCCGCGAGCCGGACGGCCTGGCCGGCGCCCTGAAAAAGGTGGCGGCGCGCTATGCCGGTCTCAACGGCAATACCGAGGAGATCACCCATATGCTGTTTGCCAGCGACGCGATCGGGCAGCTCTTCGAGACCCATCCGCCGCTGCTGGAGCGTGTACGCATCCTGCAGCCGCAATTCGATCCGGAGGAGCTCAAGGGCCTGCGCGAGCGGCTCAATGCCCGCGTGCGCGAACGGGCGCGCGAGCGCGCGGTGGACGGCATGCAGCGCGAGCGCGAGGGGCGTCTGTCCGGGGCGGAGGCCGTGGAGGACGCCTTGGGTGGCCATCCGGCCCTGACCCACATCCTGGGGGCGGGGATGCTGCTGGCCGCCATCCCGGGGCCGCTGGCCTGGGCCGCGCGCTCGGAGGCGCGGGCGATCGAGGTGGTGCTGTATCTGCTTCTGAACCCGGACCCGGAGGTACGCGAACGGCAGCTGGCGGTGATCGGCGAGGCGCTGGGTGGTGACCTCCAGGAGGCCGTGCGTCGCCTGCAGACAGCGGAACCCGAGCTGCGGGACGATCTGCGCCTGCCCTTGCTGGAGCTCGGATTCCCGGCCCTGCGGCGCCTGGACGCGGACGACAGGGCACGCCTGCGGTCCCTGGTCGATCGCCTGATCCATGCCGACGGGCGAGTGGCGGTCTTCGAATACGCGCTGGGGCGTCTTCTTGACCGGCAGCTCGGGGACATTCAGGACCCGGCCGCCGCGTCCCGGCCGCGCCACGCTGCCCTGGAGGACCACCAGGAGGGCGCGCATTTCCTGCTGGCGGTGCTTGCCCATCACGGTCACGCGGCCGATCCGGCCGCGGCGCGCGCGGCGCTGACGGCCGGCGTGGGTGTCCTGACCGGCGCCCTGCCGCTGACAGTCGAGCTTCCAGAGGCCCTGACCGGTCCCTCCGGCGCCCGCGCCTGGGCCAGTGTGCTGGACCGTGTGCTGGAGCAACTGGATGGCCTGCGCATGCGCGACAAGGACCAGCTGATCCAGGCCATGGTCACCACCGCGAGCCATGGCGGGCAGGTGGTGACCGCCGAGGTCGAACTGATGCGGGTGATGGCGGCCGCGCTGCATGTCCCGTTGCCGCTGGCCGTGGACGACTGGGCTGGATCCCAGCCGACCGGCGAGGGCGGCGTCTGAACGCGATGCCGGCAGAATCGCGGGTTTTGCGCTCGGTTGCCGCAGGGACGGTCTGGCCCGTGTGCGAGCCGAAAAATAAATTCGCTGGCAAGTCACGGATCCCAAAGGGGTTTCGGGCCGGCGCCCGAGAAAACCCGAAAAAACACTATCAATGCACCGCGGTTTGGGCGGACAATGGCCGCGAGGTAACGGTAACAGGCTCCATGCAGCACCAGGCGACACCCCGCAAGGGGCGTTCAGATTCGCAGTTCCGGTCCCGGTTGGGGCCGCAGAGAATCACGATCAATCTTCACCGTCGTTCGGTTGCCCTCCAGTCTCTCCCCCCTCGAAATCCCAATCCAGTACGTACAAAACAGAGGTAACCGAAATGGCTACAGGTACAGTGAAGTGGTTCTCCGACGAAAAAGGCTTTGGCTTTATTACCCCGACCGATGGCTCCAAGGACGTGTTCGTCCATCACAGCGCCATCCAGGGTAGTGGCTTCAAGTCCCTGGCCGAAGGCCAGAGCGTCTCGTTCGACGTCGAGCAGGGCCAGAAGGGTCCGGCTGCCGCGAACGTCGAAGCGCAGTAAGACAACCCCGGCGCGCAAGCGCCAGGTTGTTGAAGAGCCCCGCCTTGTGCGGGGCTTTTTCGTGTGGGGCCGGGTGCGCGGGGGAGGGCTGATGCGGGCCGTGCCTGCACGGATCTGCCCCGAAACGGCCGCATTTTCGCGTGGTTCGGGACGCGGACCGTGCTACCGTTCGCGCATGAATGCTGTATTTCACCAGGCCCTTTTCCGGCCCCGCCGCGGATCGCTCGTCCGGGTGGGGCTGGTGGTCCTGTGCCAGCTGTTATTCGCGCAGCAGGCGGCGGCCCAGGGGCCCTACCGCGCGCCGGAGATGATCCCGGGCAGTCAGACCATCGAGGCCGCCGAGGCCTGGGCGCTGTTCCGCGCGGGGGTGCCGTTTGTCGACACCCGGTTGCGTGCGGACTACGAGGCGGGGCGGGTGCCCGAGGCGCGCAATCTGACCATCATGCGCGACCGGGACGACGAGCGGAATCGCTTCACCCGCGAGAACCTGCTGGAGTTCATCGGCGATGTCGACGCGCCGGTGGTAATGTACTGCAACGAGCGGGACTGCTGGCGTACCGAGGCGGCCACCCGCCGCGCCCTGGAATGGGGCTTTACGAACCTCTACTACTTCCCCGGCGGCTTCCCGGAGTGGATCCGTTCGGGCTATCCGTTTGAATAGTCGCGTGGTGTCCGCAGGCTCACCGACCGGGCGGCGAATCCGGCTCCAGACGATCCTGGCCGGGGTCATGTTCGCCGGGCTCCTGGTGCTGGGCGTGACGCTGGCCACCGGCACTCATCTCGCCGTGGGTCAGGCCGAGCAGCGCCTGGACCGGCTGGGCGTGGAGGGCCAGTCGGCCGCCTGGCGCCAGACGCTGGCGAACGAATGGCAGCGGATGCGCGCCGAGGCGACGGCCGTGACCCGCAACGAGGCGCTGATCGGCGCGCTGCGCGACGATGCCGGCATCCGGACCTATGCCGACCCCCTGTACAACCGGCTGCGCGCCGGGGGTATCGCGGACCGGATCGTGGTCGTCGATGCCCAGGGGGGCGTGCGCTACGACTCCGCGGACAACCACGGCGAACGCGTCCCGCTGGCGCGCGCGGCGCTGGAGGACGGGCGCTTCCACGAGGGGCTGCATCATGTACCCGGGGAGCGGGTCTATGCCGGGCTGGCGATCCCGGTCTATCGAGGGGGCAATCCGATCGGTGCAGTCGTGCAGTTGCGCGACCTGTCGACCTCCGCGCTCGAGTCCATGGCCGAAGCCAGCGGGGGACGCGCCGCGCTGCTGGACGAGCGCGGGCCGCTGGCGCTGACCGCGCCGTTCCTGATGGCGCTCGCGCCGGACGAGCGACTGCACCAGCAGGCGGCGGCGGGCTGCGTTGAAGCGGATGGCCGGCATTCCCAGCTGGTCTACCTGCCGCTGGTCCCGTTTGGTGGCGAAGAGGCGACGGCCACGGTGGTCCTGGCGCGGGATCTGACCGAATCGGTGGCGACCCAGAACCTGATCAATGCCACGACCTACGTCGCCGCCTTCGGGATGCTCGTGCTGATTGCCGGCGGGCTGTACCTGTGGCTGGGGCGCACCCTGCGCCCGATGCGGCGGGCCATGGATACGCTGGACCGGATCGGTCACGGGGACTTCGAGACCGATCTGCAAGCCGACTCGCGCGTGGCCGAGATCGCCCGCCTGCAGGAGGTGACCCGGACCATGGCCGGCCGCCTGGGGCATATCGTGGAGATCGAGGAAGAGAATGCCCGGCTTGCCTTTCGTGATGCCCTCACCGACCTGCCGAACCGGCGGCTGCTGCTGGAGCACCTGGAGCACGCCATCCACACGGTCAATCGCACCCGGCGCCACGCGGCACTGCTGCTGATCGACCTGGACAACTTCAAGACGCTCAACGACACCTGCGGCCATTCCGCCGGCGACCGCCTGCTGCAGGCCCTCGCGCAGCGGTTTACCGCGCGCCTGCGCGATCAGGATATCGTGGCCCGCCTGGGCGGGGACGAATTCGTGGCCCTTCTGGAGGAACTGAGCCCGGATCGCTCGCAGGCCGGCGCGGACGCCCAGCGCATCGCGGGCGAGTTGCTGAAGGCCATGCGCGAGCCGGTGCGCATCGACGATATCGAGCACGTGATGTCCGGGAGCATCGGTATCACGCTGTTCCCGCGTGGCTTTGACACCCCGGAGGAGCTGCTCAAGCAGGCCGATTTCGCGATGTACCAGGCCAAGCAGCAGGGGCGCAACGGGGTGCGCTTCTATGATCCCGCCATGCAGCGCACGCTGCTGCGCGAGGCGGAACTCGAGCGCAAGCTGCGCCGGGCCCTGCAGGGCGAGGAACTGGTGATCCACCTGCAGCCCCAGGTCGACCCGGAGGGGCGGATCCTCGGGGCGGAGGCCCTGATGCGCTGGCCGCAGCCCGATGGCAGCTGGATCTCGCCCGGTGAATTCATCCCGGTGGCCGAACACACCGGCCAGATCCTCGAGGTTGGGCGCCTGGCGCTGCAGCAGGCCTGCCACACCCTGCGGGCCTGGCAGGGGCGCCCGGTTCTGGACAGGCTGCCGATCTCGGTGAACCTGTCCCCGCATCATTTGCGCCAGCCCCGGCTCATGGAGGAGGTGACCGCCATCCTGGACGAGACCGGGGCCGCCGCGCAGCGGCTGCATATCGAGGTTACCGAGAGCGTGATGGCGGATGCCTCGCAGCCCCTGATTGCCAACCTGGAGGCTCTGCGGGCCCGGGGCGTCGCCCTGGCGCTGGACGACTTCGGGACCGGCTACTCGTCCCTTGGCTACCTCAAGCGCCTGCCGCTGGACGTGCTGAAGATCGACCGTTCCTTTGTCCAGGACATCGAACACGACGCCGATGACGCCAATATCGTCGCGACCATCGCCGCCATTGCCCACAACATGGGGCTCAGCCTGATCGCGGAGGGGGTCGAGAACGAGGCCCAGCGGGACTTCCTGGTGCGCCACGGCTGCCATCGTTTCCAGGGCTATCTGTACCACCACGCGATGCCGGTGGCCGATTTCGAGGCACTGGTTGCGGCCGGAACGGACGCCGCCGATCACGGGACGATTGATACCCAAGGAGAGCAGGAATGATTCGGATACGGCAGGGCAGGTGGCGGTCGCGGGTGCTTGCCGGATTGTGGATTGGGCTCCTGGCCGTTCCGGCCGCCCTGGTTCACGCGGAGGAGACCCCGGCACCCTGGGGAAGCGCCGCGCCGGTGGAGCAGGACTATGCGGGCCTGAAGGCCGTCTATGATGTGACGGCCGGTACCCCGGAGGCCCTGGAGGACGTGCTGGATCACGCCGCCTACCTGAGCCGCATGACGGGTGACGATCCGTTCGACAGTCACATCGTGCTGGTCATCCACGGGGACGCACTGGACCTGTTCGCGCGTGAACACTTTGCCGAACATGAAACCCTGATGACCCGCGCCCGCGGGCTCACGCTGAATGGCGTCATCGAGTACCGAATCTGCCAGGCCGGCGCCGCCCGCCGTGGCTATGGACCGGAGGACTTCCACGGCTTCGCCAGCGTGGTCCCGATGGCCGATGCCGAGATCGTGCGCTTGCAGCAACAGGACGGCTACGGTTACATGCGCTGAGCCCGGGGCTGCCGGGCACGCAACCCGGACCCAGAGGGATCGAACGCATGACGGACCGCCAGCAACCGGGATTTCTGGAAGCCATCGAGCAGGCG
The DNA here is from genome assembly GCF_000377445.1 of Thioalkalivibrio sp. ALE9. NCBI lineage: Bacteria > Pseudomonadati > Pseudomonadota > Gammaproteobacteria > Chromatiales > Ectothiorhodospiraceae > Thioalkalivibrio > Thioalkalivibrio sp. ALE9. Next base: position 33,921 of record NZ_KB898127.1, on the reverse strand, counting down.
GGCCTGCTGGTGGAGATCTGGGAGCACTTCCCGGAGAACATGTTCCTGATCCGGGTCGAGGGGCCGGACTTCCTGGTCGAGGCGGCCAACCCGAAGATGACGGAACTGTTTGGGCAGGACTGCAGCGGCAAGCGCCTGCACGACTTCCTGCCCTGGTCGGTCGCGGAGGAGGTGGTGGCGCACTACCGCGAGTGTCTGCGCCAGGATGCCCCTCTGCGCTACGAGGAACACGCAACCTTTCACGATGCCCGTGGCCAGGAACGCGAGGGGCACTGGCTGACCCTGCTGGTGCCCGTACACGACCCGAACGGGACCATCACGCACCTGTTCGGGGTCTCCCAGAATGTCACCGAGCTGCGGCTGGCGCGCGCGAGCCTGGAGCGCTACAACCGCGACCTCGAGGCCGTGGTCGACGAGCGCACACGGGCCCTGAACTCGGTGAACCAGCAGCTCCAGGAGGCGAACCGGCAACTGGAGGCGCTCGCCTCGAGCGATACCCTTACGGGGGTGGGCAACCGCCGGCATTTCCAGGCGGGGGCCGAGCGCGAGATGGAACGCGCGCGACGGCATGGTGGCGCCTTGTCCCTGCTCATGTTCGACCTCGACGGCTTCAAGAGCATCAACGACCAGGACGGTCACGCGGCGGGCGACGCCGTGTTGAGAAAGGTAGCGGCGAGCGTGCAGACGACCCTGCGCGCGAATGACCTGTTTGCCCGCTATGGCGGGGATGAGTTCGTGCTGCTCCTCCCCGATACGCCCCTCGCGGCCGCGCGCCAGATGGGCGAGCGCCTGCGTACTCAGGTGCAGGAGGACGCGGGTGTGGCCCTGAGCCTTGGGGTCGCCGGTTTCGAGGCCGCCGATACGCAGCTCGAGATGCTCGTACAACGCGCCGACGCCGAGGTCCTCGCGGCCAAGCGCGCCCGCAAGGCAAAGTAGAGCCCGGCCCGGCCCCCCGGATCACCCGCGGCGGCGGTCCTGCCGGCCGCACACGGGCCGGTGGTTCAGAGGCCGAAGATCTCGGACTTGAGGTTCCACTTGGAGGCCAAGGTCTCGGTGGCGTTGAGGAACTCCTCGGCGCGGGCCGGGTGGTTCCACTGGCCCTGGGCGATCCAGGCCAGCGCGGTGTCGCGGTCGGGGGCCAGAGACAGGATGTGGATCAGCTCGCCGGCATCACTGCCGATGACCTCGCCGCCCAGCAGGGCGCCGGTGTCCATGTCGCCGATCAGGCGGACGAAGCCCTCGGGCTCGTCCTGGCCCAGCGCGCGCGGGGAGGTCTCGAAGGCGGCGAAGCCGACCGCCGGTTCCAGTTCCTCGTCCTCGGCGTCGTCCTCGTCCATGCCAAGGCGCGCCATCTCCACCGCGGAGTAGATCGCGATCGGCACGAAGCGCTCGTCCTGCTCGCGGGTGTTGCCGTTCTGAATGTTCTCCACCGCGATGGTGGCGTCCGCCAGGGCGTGGTTCGCGGTCTGCCATTCGCTCGCGACATCGCCGATGGCGTAGATAGTGTCGACATCGGTCTGCAGCGTGGGGCGGCGCTTCACGAAGCCGCGGGCGTCGGTCTTCACCCCGATGGCGTCGAGGTTCAGGCCCTCGGTGTGCGGGGTGCGTCCGGTGCCGAGCAGGACCCAGTCGACCTCGAAGCTGTTGCCTTCGCTGTCGGTGATGGTGACGCCGTCATCCGAGGTCTCGACGCTTTCGTAGCCCTTGACCCGCACCGGCTCGATGCCGTCCGCGGCCAGCTGTTCCTTCAGCGTGCCCAGTGCCTGCGGGCTGAACTTCTGGTTGGACAGCGGCTTGGAGCGCGACAGCCAGGTCACCTGCTTGCCGAGATGATGGAAGATCCAGGCGAACTCGGTGGCGACAACGCCGGAGCCGATGATCGCGACTCGCGCGCCCGTAGGCGGTTTGTCGTCGAACAGCATGTCGGTGGTCAGTACGCGCCCGGGTTCGGCCGTGAACGGGGCCGGAACGGTGGCGGTGGCGCCGGTGGCGATGATGGTGTGGCGGGCGCTGACGGTCTCGGTGCCGTCGTCGGTGACGACCTCCAGGATCTCGGCGTCGCGGAAGCTCGCAGTGCCGTGGCGGTACTGGATCTTCAGGTGCTTCATGTAGCCGAGGTAGGAGTTGCGCACCTCGGTGACCACGTCCTTCTGGTGGTCCCAGGCGCGATCCATGTCGGCCGTGAGGCTGCCGCTGATGCCGCGGCCCTCGAAGTGGCGCTGCGCGGCGACGGTGCGGGCGGTGTGGTACCAGTCCTTCTTGGGTACGCAGCCGCGGTTGAGGCAGCAGCCGCCCCAGTCGCCCTTCTCGATGATGACGACGCTCAGTCCGCGCAGGGCGCCCAGAACGGCGGCACGATAGCCCCCGGGGCCACTGCCGATGATGGCCAGGTCAAAGGTCTCGCTCATGGTGTCTACTCGGTCAGGTCAATGATCGGGTCGTGCCATTCCAGCTGCGTGAGGTTCAGCTCGAACACGCGGCCGTCGGCCTCGTAGTCGAAACGCACCGGGACGTGGCGCAGCTCGCGCGCAAACCAGGCGGACAGCGCAACGTCGCTGTCCTTGCTGCGGCGGTCGATGCGGATGGTCTCCACGCGGCCGATCGGGGAGTCCATGGTCTCGCGTCCGACGACCTCGAACTCGTATTCGCGCAGGCGGTCGCGTTCCAGCGCCTGGATGGTCTCGCGGTCCCCCGCGGCGGCCAGTTCGCCGGTCTCCAGGCGCTGCATCATCAGGTACAGCGAGCCGAGGAAGTCCAGGGTCTGTTCCGGGACCTCGAGATCGAAGCGCTCGCTATTGATGGTGCCGATCGCGCGGTTGCTCTCCCAGTCGAAACGCGTCTCGACCTTGCGCTCGCGGCGCGGGGTGATCTGCTGGCTGCGCGACTGCACCAGCTGGAGGTCGCCGTTGCGGCTGTTCATCAGGGCCTCGCGGCTCAGCTCGAAGCGCCCGAGGATGCGCAGGAAGCCGGAGACGTGGGCATCCATCGCCATGCGGGTCTGCACGTCCTCGTGGTTGAGGGTGATGCGCGCCTTGAGCGTATTGCCCATGGCGCTGGCCTCGTAGCTGGCGGTGTAGGGCGGGATCGGGCGCAGGTCGCGGTCCGCGGCTGCCGGGGTGGCCAGCAGGGCCAGCACCAGGGCCAGCATTATGGAAACAGCACGCCGGGTCATCGCGCGGCTAGCGCCGGTCGTCGGGGCCTGAACGTTCATGGGTGTCCTCGTCGAGTTGCAGCGGTGCCTCAAGCGGCCTGCCGTCGTCTTGCAGGATCCGCCCGCACCACTGAATTTCGCCTGAACACACGCGCCGGACGACCTCGGGGTACAGCCGGTGCTCGGCCCGTTGCACGCGGGCGGCCAGGGTGTCGGCCGTATCGTCGGGCGCCACCGGCACGCGTGCCTGCATGATCACCGGTCCGCCGTCCAGCTCCGGGGTGACAAAGTGGACGCTGGCGCCGTGCTCGGTCTCGCCATCGGCCAGGGCGCGGGCGTGGGTGTCCAGGCCGCGATACTTGGGCAGCAGCGAGGGATGAATGTTCAGCATGCGGCCGGTGAATCGGTCCACAAAACCGGGGGTCAGGATGCGCATGAAGCCGGCCAGGATGACCAGGTCCGGGGCATAGTCCTCGATGGCGGCGGCCAGGTCGGCGTCGAAGGCCTCGCGCGAGGGGTAGTCGCGATGGTTCAGCACGCGGTGGGGGATGCCGTGGCGTTCCGCGAACTCCAGCCCGCCGGCATCCGGCCGGTTGCTGATGACCCCGACCACTCGCCCCGGGATGCGCCCCTGTTCGCAGGCCTCGATCAGGGCGCCGAGGTTACTGCCGCGCCCGGAGATCAGGACGACCAGGCGGCGCGGGGCCGCGGTCGATTGCCCGGCGGGTCCGCTCATGCGGCGGCGTAGGTGACGCCGGGCTGGTACTCGTCGCGTTCGCGGATCACGCCGATCGGCCAGCTGCGGATGCCGGCCCGCGCGAGCTGCGTGCTGGCGGCCTCGGCCCGGTCCTCGGGGAGGATGACGGTCATGCCGATGCCGCAGTTGAAGGTGCGCAGCATCTCCTCGTCGGCGATGTCGCCGGCCTGCTGCAGCCAGTCGAACACCGGCGGCCGCGCCCAGCTGTCGGGGTCGATGCGTGCGCCCAGGGTGTCGGGCAGCACGCGCGGGAGGTTCTCGGTCAGGCCGCCGCCGGTGATGTGGGCCATGGCGTGCACCGGGAACTGCTCCAGCAGTTCCAGCAACGGGCGCACGTAGATCCGGGTGGGGGCCATCAGGGCCTCGCCCAGCGTGACGCCGTCGGCGCCCGGCAGCGGTGCGTCGAGGCGCGTGCCGGCGTGCTCCAGCACGCGCCGGATCAGGGAGTAGCCATTGGAATGAGGGCCGCTGGCCTCCAGGCCGAGGACGACATCCCCGGCGGCGACTCGGCTGCCGTCGATCAGGGCGTCCTTCTCGGCGATGCCGACAGCGAAGCCGGCCACGTCGTAGTCCTCGCCCTGGTACATCCCGGGCATCTCGGCGGTCTCGCCACCGATCAGGGCGCAGCCCGCCTGTTCGCAGCCCTCGGCGATGCCGGTCACCACGTCCGCGGCGATGTCCACGTCCAGATGGCCGGTGGCGTAGTAGTCAAGGAAGAACAGCGGTTCGGCCCCTTGGACGACGATGTCGTTGACGCACATCGCGACCAGGTCGATGCCGATGCGGTCATGCCGGCCGGTCTCCTGCGCCAGGCGCAGCTTGGTACCGACGCCGTCCGTGCCGGATACCAGGACCGGCTGCCGGTAGCGATCCATCGGCAGTTCGAACAGGGCCCCGAAGCCACCCAGGCCGGCCATCACGCCGGGGCGTCGGGTGCGCGCCGCATGCGGCTTGATACGTTCGACCAGCTCGGCGCCGGCCTCGATGTCGACACCGGCATCGCGGTAGGTCAGGCCTGAACGGGATTCGGACATGGGTTCCCCGATGTTGAATGAGCGCGGGTGGAGGCCGCGCGCTGCGGCGGTCTCGCAGAACCCGGCATGGTAGCGAGCCGGGTGCGGGGGTGCAAAGCCGGGAAGCGTTTCGCGGCGAAGAAGGCGGGTGCGAACGGGCGGCGCTGGCGAGCCTTCTCCGGCGATGCCGGGGCGCATGCCTGTGGTATTTTGTGGCGCCTGTCGAACAACCGATCATGACCATGCCCCTGCATCCTCGAGCGCATTCCCGCCTGGCCTTCCTGCTGGGCCTCCTTTTCCTGGTGCTGACCCCGGCCGGGGCCGCCGATGACGCGCTGGTGGTGACGGTCACCGCCGAGGACGAGGCCCGGGCCCTGGAGCAGGGGCTGGAACAGGCGCTGGTAAGGCTGGCGGGGCTGCGTTCGGGCCCGGTGCTGGATTTGGCGGGTGAACTGCTCGAAGGCCGCGACGACGAGGGCTGGATCGCGGCGCTGGAGCGGCGGCAACAGGTCGAAGAAGATCGCTACCGCCTGGAGTTCGACCCGTTTCGTCTGCGCACCGCGCTGCGAGACGCGGGTGTGCCGGCCTTGCTGGGCGAGCGTCCGGCGCTGCTGGTATGGGCCGTACATGATGCCGGCGGGCAGCGTGACCTGCTCGGGGATGCGGTGGACGGCCCGGGGATCCTCGCGGCGCTGGACGAGCTGGCCGAGGCCCGGGACATGCCGTTGCTGTTCCCGCTCGGCGATCTGGAGGACCGCCGGTCCGCCCAGCCCTCCGATATCGTGGGCGGTGTGAGCGAGCCGCTGGTTGCGGCCGCGCGCCGATACGAGGCCGACGGGGTTCTGCTGCTGCACGTGCGCGAGACCGCGAGCGGGGCCGAGGCGCGGGTGGTCGCGGTGCACGACACCCGTGAATACCGCAGTTCCGCCAGTGGGGACAGCCCCGCAGTGGCGGCCCGCGAGGCGGTGGCGCGGGCGCTGGACCGGGTGGCCGAGCCCCTGGCACGGGTCGCGGCCGAGCCGGAATGGCTGCGCCTGGGGTTTGCCGGGATCCAGGGCTTTGCGGCCTTCGAGCGCCTGCGCGCGGAATTGGCGCGGCTGCAGGCGGTGGAGGCGGCGCGTCTGGATGCGCTGGCCGGCGACAGCGTGGTGCTGCAGGTGCGCACCGGCCTTGATCGCGATGACCTGGTCGACCTGCTGCGCGGCTCCGGCTTTGCCCGGGCCGAGGCGCCGGATGCGGCACCCGAGGCCGATGCCTGGCTGGATCGGCGCTGATTGCTGTCACGGCGAACCGGATGCTGCCCCGCCACCAGATCCCCAATGCCGTCACGATCGGCCGGATCCTGCTGATCCCGCCGATTGTCGTGCTGCTGGCGCTGGAGCACTACCTGTTGGCGGTGGTGCTGCTGGCAATCGCCGGACTGAGTGACGCCCTGGACGGCTGGCTGGTCCGGCGTTACGGCTGGCATACGCCGCTGGGTGCCTGGCTGGATCCGGCGGCGGACAAGCTGCTGATGCTGGGGATCTATGTGGCCGTGACCCTGTCCGGACTGCTGCCCCTCTGGCTGCTGTTGCTGGTGGTGGGGCGGGATGTCTGGCTGACCCTTGGCTCCGCGTTGTACCGGGTGTTTGTCGGGCCCCTGGCCATTCGGCCGTTGCTGATCAGCAAGGTGAACACCTTCCTGCAGATCGCGCTGGTGCTGGTGGCCATCGTGAAGGTCGGTCTGCTGGCACTGGACCCGATCTGGGTGCAGCTGCTGATTATTGTCGTGGCCTTCACGACCCTGGCCAGCGGTCTGGCCTATACCGTGCAGTGGGGCCTGTATGCGTGGCGTTACCTGCGCGGCCAGGGCGGGTCGGACGCGGCGAACGGGAGGGCGTCATGAGCACGGGGGTCGAGTTGCGCGAGCGCGTCGGGCCGGTCTCGGCCGCGACCCTGGCTGCCCTGGTCGGATTGCTGGTACTGGGCGGGGCGCTGTACCTGCTCGCGCCAATCCTCACCCCCTTCGTCGTGGCGCTGCTGATCGGTTATCTGTTCAATCCGCTGGTGACGCGTCTGGCGGCGCGCACCGGGCGTTCGCGCACCCTGGCCACGGTGGTCATCTTCCTGCTGGTGATGCTCGGGCTGGCCGCGCTGATCCTGATCCTGATCCCGCTGGCCATCGCCCAGTTCGAACGACTCACGCTGGCGCTACCGCAGATCCTCGGCTGGTTCGATGCGCAGGTGCGGCCTTGGCTGGAGGAACTGGCCGGGGACGGCCTGCCGCCGCTGGACGCCGGTGCGCTGCAGGGGCTGGTCACCGAGCACTGGCGCGAGGCCGGCGGGCTGGCCGGGGGTGTACTGCAGTGGATCGGCAGCTCCACCGGCGCGCTGGTGCTGGGGGTATTGAACCTGGTGCTCATCCCGGTGGTGAGTTTCTATCTGCTGCGCGACTGGCCGCGCCTGCTGGACGGATTGCGCGACCTGCTGCCGCGGGCCTGGCGTCCGGCGGTGATGACCTTCGCTGCGGAGTCGGACGAAACGCTGGGGGCCTTTCTGCGCGGACAGATGCTGGTGATGCTGGCGCTGGGCCTGTTCTATGCGGTCACCCTGACCGTGGCCGGGGTCGAGATGGGTCTGGCGATTGGCCTGATCGCCGGGCTGGTCAGCTTTATCCCCTATGTTGGCGTGATCGTCGGGGTGCTGCTCGCCAGCGCCGCCGCGCTGGTGCAGGGCGACGGCTGGACCCTGCTGCTGATCGTGCTGGCGATCTTCGCCGTGGCCCAGGTGCTGGAGTCCATGGTGCTGACGCCCTGGCTGGTGGGCGACCGCACCGGGCTGCATCCGGTCGCGGTGATCTTTGCCGTGCTGGCCGGCGGACAGCTGTTCGGCTTTTTCGGCGTGCTGCTGGCGCTGCCGGTGGCGGCGGTGCTGGCTGTCGGCGTGCGCCACCTGCTGGTGCACTACCGGCGCCTGAATGCCGGGGAAGCGCCCTCGGAGCCGGGAGCCCGCCGGGAATGACTGCCGGCCAGGGTCGCGAGGCTGCCCCGCAGCGCCAGCTGCCGCTGGACCTGCGCCTGCGGGATACGTCGCGCTTTGCCGGCTTCTATCCCGGCGGCAATCCGCTCGCCCGGGATGCCGTCGAGGCGCTGGCCGTCGGGGTCGGCATGAGCGAGCCACAGATCCTGCTGCACGGGCCGTCCGGCGTCGGCAAGACCCACCTGCTGCAGGCGGCCTGTCATCAGGGCCATGAACGTGGCGAGCCGGTGGCCTACCTGCCGCTGGGCGAGGTCGCATCCGCCCCGCCGCTGGCGGTGCTGGACGGCCTGGAGCGCGCCCGCCTGGTGGCGCTGGACGATCTCGACGAGGTGGTCGGGCAGGGCGACTGGGACGAAGCCCTGTTCGGGCTGCTCAACCGCCTGCGCGACAGCGGCTGCCGGGTGCTGCTGGCGGCGACCCATGCGCCGGACGGGCTGGGCAGCCGCCTGCCGGACCTGACCTCGCGCCTGGCTTGGGGACCGGTGTTCCGGATGCAGGCACCGGAGGAAGACGACCTCAAGCGCATCCTCGCCCAGCGCGCCGCACTGCGCGGGCTGGAGCTGCCGGAGGCGGTGGCCGACTACCTGCTGCGCCACTACCGCCGTGATCTGGTGGCCCTGCTGGCCCTGCTGGACCGCCTGGACCTGGCCGCCCTGGCCGAACAGCGGCGTCTGACCATCCCCTTCGTCCGCGACCAGCTCGCGCGTTCCTGATCTTCACCACGAAGCACACGAAGCACACGAAGGCACGAAGAAGGGCCAGGTCAAGGGCGTTTAACAGGAAGACGGGAAGGACGGAAGATTCTGGATGGGGCGTACCGGGAGGCGGTCCTCGGCCCGGGGATGCTGGCTGGGCGCCTCGCTCCGGCCGAAGCGTGGGTACATTGCGCACCGGAAAGGACTTTCCCGCAACCTCCTGTAAACAAAATGCCCTCTTCCAGCCTTCCCGTCTTCCTGTGAACGGGTTTTGACCTTCTTCGTGTCTTCGTGCGCTTCGTGGTGAATATCAGGAAGTAAGCTTGCGAGCGCGGCGGGCGTCGAGTTTGACGTAGAGCAGGCAGCCGGCGAACCAGGCGAGGCTGGCGGCGGTCATCAGCAGCCCGTACAGGCGCGCATCGGCCGCCGCGGCCAGCGTGATCCCCAAGGTCACGTAGGCCAGCGCCAGCAGGCTGGACCAGGCGTGGGTGTAGCGGCGCCCGTGCAGCATCCCGCGCAGCGGGAACAGCAGCGGCAGGACCAGGATCACCAGCGCCAAAGAGACCGGCACGATCTCCGGCCGGTCGATCCAGGTGGTCCAGACCAGGATCAGGCCGATCAGGGCCAGATAGGCGACCAGCGCCAGCGCGCGCGCCGCGAGGATCATGCCGATTCCCCGTTCTGCAGGCGGCGCGTGATCCGCCCGACCCGCTCGCCCAGGGCCGTGGCGATGCGCTGCTCCTCGCGGGTCACCGGGTGCTCGCCCTGGCCACCGGCGACATGGCTGGCGCCGTAGGGCGAGCCCCCGGAGGTCGTGGTGCTCAGTTCCGGCACGGTGTAGGGCACGCCGACCCAGAGCATCCCCTGGTGGATCAGGGGCAGGGCCATGGTCAGCAGGGTGGTTTCCTGCCCGCCGTGCTGGGTGGCGGTGCTGGTGAACAGCCCGAACGGGCGATCGACCAGGCCGCCGCTGGCCCACAGGCCGCTGGTGCCGTCGAGGAAGTGCTTCAGCGGCGCGGCCATGTTGCCGAAGCGCGTGGGCGAGCCCATGACCAGCCCGGCGCATTCCTCCAGGTCGCGGGTCTCCGCGTAGGGCGGGCCGTCGGCGGGAACCGCCGGCGCCTCGCCGGTGATGTTGGTGCTCACCGGCGGCACGGTGCGCACGCGGGCGACGGCGCCGGCCCGCTCCACGCCGCTGGCGACGTGACGGGCCAGCTCGGCGGTCGCGCCGTAGCGGCTGTAGTACAGCACCAGGACCTCGGGGGCCGCGCTCATGACAGGATCTCCAGCACCTGCTCGGGCGGACGCCCGATGCGGGCGCGGTCACCCATGACCAGGATCGGGCGTTCGATCAGTTTCGGGTGCTGCACCATGGTCTGGATCAGCGCCTCGTCGTCCAGCTCGGCATCCTTCAGGCCCAGTTCGCGGTACTCCGCCTCGCCGGTGCGCAGGAGATCGCGCGGGGCGATGCCCAGCCGGTCGACGATGGCGCGCAGGGTGGCGGCATCCGGCGGCGTCTTCAGATATTCGACAATCTGCGGCTCCACGCCCTGCTCGCGCAGCAGTGCCAGGGTCGCGCGCGACTTGCTGCAGCGCGGGTTGTGGTACAGCGTAGGGGCATCGGACATGAATCCACTCCGGAGGACGAAAAATGACGGAGGCCAATGATAACCATGCCCGCCGCTGGCGTGTCAGCGGTCAGGTGCAGGGGGTGTTCTTCCGCGCCTCTACCCGCGACGAGGCCCGGCGGCTCGGGTTGACCGGTTATGCCCGTAATGAGCCGGACGGCAGCGTCGAGGTGCTGGCCGTGGGCCCGCGCAGGGCGCTGGACACGCTGGAGGAGTGGCTGGCCGACGGGCCGCGCATGGCGCGGGTGGATGCGGTGGAGGCCGAGGAGCTGGAACCCCCGGAGCCGGCGCCGCGCGAGTTCTCCACGGGCTGACTCGGCGGTGCCTCAGTAGCGCCGCAGCGGGCGACCCGGTGGCGGAATGACCTGGACGAAGGCACGCACGTCGCGCAGCCGGTGCGGACCTTCCGACCGGATGCGGGTCTCGGCCCCCTGCATCCAGGCGCCGTCCCAGGCGAGGCGGGCCGCCCCGGTGCGCGAATGGCGCGGCAGGTCGATCAGCAAGAGGCCGTCTTCATAGGCGACCTCGAGCTCACTGCGGTAGCGCTCGGCGTGTACCTCGATGCTGCGGCTCTCGCCACTGGCGAGGGTAAAGGCCGTTGGCTCCAGCGCGCGTTCGCGACCGCCGATCCGCAGCGTGCCGCCGCTGAGACTGACGCGGATCAGGTCTCCGGGCAGGCCGGCCTGGCCACTGCGGATGGCCGCGACCCGCTCGGCGCGTTCGGCTGCCCGTGCCGCCTCCTGCTCGGCTTCGGCCTGCAGCCGGGCCTCGCGGGCCTTCTGCACCGATTCCCAGGCGCGGATGGCCTCGACCCGTTCGGCCTCGCCCATGGCGTCCCATTGTTCTTCGCTTACCCCGTAGATCCGCGGGCTGCAGGCGGCCAGCAGCAGTGCCAGGGCTGCCAGGACCGGGTACAGACGAAGCGTTGCGGGCATGCGCGATTTCCGTGTGGGTTTGTAGCCGAGTCTGTCCGAGTAGCCTGTACCGGCCCTGAACCGGGCTGAGGGAAACACTGTTTCCCTCAGAACAGCAGGTTGATGACGAGCAGCGAGACGACCATGAACAGCAGGGTCACACCGGCGCCGGCGCGCAGGTAGTCGGCCACGCGGTACCCGCCGGGATCCATGATCAGGGCATTGACCTGGTGGGTGGGCAGGATGAAGGAGTTGGATGCGGCGATCGCGACGATCAGCGCGAACACGCGCGGGTCGGCGTCGATCCCCATGCCCTGGGCGACGCTCGCGAAGCTGACCGCCAGCGGGACCAGCAGAACCGTTGCCCCGACGTTGGACATCACCAGCGTGAAGAAGGTGGTCAGCAGGAACACCGCGACCTGCAGCACCCAGACCGGCATCCCTTCCAGTTGCTGCATGCCGTTGGTCGCGATCCACTCACCGGCGCCGGAGTTCTCCACCGCCAGCCCCAGCGGGATCAGCGAGGCGAGCAGGAAGACGGTCTTCCAGCTGATGCCGCGATAGGCCTCGTCCATCGTGATCACGCCGGTGAAGATCATCCCCAGGGCCCCGCCCAGCAGGGCCAGTGCCAGCGGCAGGTCGGTGAACAGCACCAGCCCCAGCCCCAGCGCCAGGGAGCCGAGCGCGGCCAGCGGCCGGTGGGTCTTTGAGGCCCCCTGCTTGCGTCGTGGATAGCGGCTGGTGACCACGACGAAGTCGCGGTCGTCCTCCAGCGCCTGCAGGTTCTCCCACGGGGTATGCACGACCAGGGTGTCGCCGGCCTTCAGTGGGGTATCCGGGACCTCGTCGACGATCAGGTCATCACCGCGCTGGATGCGCAGCACCGAGATGCCGTAGCTGCGGCGCATGCCCTTGTCGCGCACGGTCTGGCCGATCAGGTCGGAGCCGGGCGGGATAATCACCTCCGCGATGCCGCCGTGGCGAGCGGACAGGGCGCGGGCGAACACGTCCAGTTCGTCCTTCAGCAAGGTGCCGGTGTGGTCGCAGGTCGTCTCGATGGTGGTGACCGGGCCGAGGATGGCGAGGTGTGCCCCGCGCTCCAGCTCCACGTCCCGGTTGGGTTCGATGCGGGTCTCGTCGCCCGTGGTGACGCCCACGACGTGCACCCCGAAGGCCGCCTCGAAATCGCCCACACGCATTCCGGCCAGGGAGCTGTCCTCGTCCAGGCGTGCCTCGCGCACGCCGAAATCCATGCCGTAGACATCGCGGAACCAGGCCGAGGTCGTCTGCACCCGGCTCTCGTCCGGGTCCTCGGTCTGGGGATCGCGGGCCGGCAGGACCCAGCGTCCGAACAGCGCGAAGTAGAGGATCAGCGTACCCAGCAGGGCGAGTCCGATCGGGGTGACGTCGAACAGCCCGAAGCCCTCGACATCCCGCGGCAGCAGGTCGTTGAGCAGGATCAGCGGGCTGGAGGCCACCAGCGTCAGGGTGCCGCCGACGATCGCGGCAAAGCCCATCGGCATCAGCAGGCGCGAGCGCGGGATGCGCGCGGCGGCCCCGATGCGGTTGATCACCGGCATGAACAGGGCGGCGGCACCGATGTTCTGCATGAAGCTGGTGATGATGCCGACGGCCCCCGAGGTGGTGGCCATCACGCGGCGCTCGGTCTGCCCGCCAAAGCGCAGGATCAGGTCCGCCAGGCGGTTCATGACCCCGGAGCGGTCCAGCCCCTTGCCGATGATCATCACCGCGATGATCGCGATCACCGCGTTCGACGCGAAGCCGGAGAACAGCGCCTCGCCCTCGACGATCGGCGCCACCCCCGGCACCAGCGCGACCATGCCGAGCAGGAACAGCACGCTCAGCGCCGCCAGGTCGATCCGGATCACCTCCGTCACGAACAGCAGGATCGTCAGCCCCAGCAGGCCGAACACGATCCCCATCTCCAGGGTAAAGGCGACCGACCCCATCAGAAGCGGCCCTGTTTGCGGGGATCGGTTGCGGCGGGGCAGTCGATGAGGGGGCCGCGTGAATCAGGCAACGCGCGGATGTACTTCTTGTTCAAGCCGAGGCCCCAGGGACTGGCGGGCCTGCTCGAGCTCGAAGTGATCCTGGAGGTTCATCCAGAACTCGGGCGAGGTGCGGAAATAACGGCCCAGGCGAAGCGCCGTATCCGCCGTGATCGCGCGCTTGCCCTGCACGATCTCGTTGATTCGGCGGGGGGGCACGCTGATGTCGTGCGCCAGGCGGTACTGGCTGATGCCTGCCTCCTCGATGAATTCGGCCAGGTGCTGGCCCGGATGGATCGGGGCCTCGATATCCTGTGCTGTCATCGTTGCCTCCCTGGTGGTCGTCGGATCAGTGGTAATCCACGATCTCGACGTTGTAGGCGTGACCGTCTCGCCATTCGAAACAGATGCGCCACTGGTCGTTGATCCTGATGCTGTATTGACCCGCGCGGTCGCCTTTCAGTGCCTCCAGTCGATGCGAGGGAGGCTGGCGCAGATCCTCGAGGCGGGTGGCAGCGTGGATGCGCGCCAGACGCATTCGTGCCCGGCGCGTTACCTCGTCGGGCAGGCGGCGTGCCCTCTCGCCCCGGGCCAGCCGCGCGGCTTCCTTGCCGCGGTAGCTCTGGATCATGGATAAATGTTAACGCGCTGCGTTATTAGCGCGCAAACGGTTGTCGAACCGGACTCTCCCGGGAAATACCGGTCCCGAATACGCCCGTCACTTCGGCGCTGTTTTCTGCGGGCGAGGCACGGTGACCGCCGAGCCCTTATTGCAGGCGTTGGCGCAGGGCGTCGAGCAGGCCATCCATCGGGAGGTGTTCGGCCTCGGTGGCCGTGCGTGCCTGGTATTCGAGTTCGCCGGCGTCGAGGCCGCGCTCGCCGATGACCAGGCGGTGCGGGATTCCGATCAGCTCCATGTCGGCGAACATCACGCCGGGGCGCTGTTCGCGGTCATCCAGCAGGACCTGGAAGCCGGCGGCCTCCAGCTCGTCGTGCAGCTTCTCGGCCGCCTCGCGCACGCGCTGGGACTTCTTGGCGCCGATCGGGCACAGGGCGATGTCGAAGGGGGCGATGGCGGTGGGCCAGCAGATGCCGCGCTCGTCGGAGTTCTGCTCGATCGCGGCGGCGACCACGCGCGAGACGCCGATGCCGTAGCAGCCCATGGTCACCACCTGTTCGCGGCCGTCCTCGTCCAGTACGCGGGCGCCCAGGGCCTGGCTGTACTTGTCTCCCAGCTGGAAGATATGGCCGACCTCGATGCCGCGGCGGATCTCGATCGCCCCGGAACCGTCCGGGGCCGGCTCGCCCTCGAGGATGTTGCGCAGGTCGGCGGTCTCCGGCTGCGGCAGGTCGCGGCCCCAGTTCACGCCGGTCAGGTGGTAGCCGTCCTCGTTGGCGCCGACCACGAAGTCCGCCATGCCCAGCATGGCCTGATCGGCGAGAACCGGAATCGGGCTGTCCACCGGCCCCAGCGAGCCGGGGTCGGCGCCGAATGCGGCCCGGATCTCGGCGGCTTCGGCCATGCGCAGCGGCTCGGCGACCCAGGGGTGCTTCTCGGCCTTCACCGCGTTCAGTTCGTGGTCGCCGCGCAGCACGATGGCGACCAGGTCGGCGTCGATCGCGTCGGAGGCGGCCACCACCAGGGTCTTCACCGTCCGCTCGGTCGGGATGTCCAGGAATTTCGCGAGCTCGTCGATGGTGTGCACGTCGGGCGTGGCGATCTTCTCCAGCGCCGCGCCGGGGGCCGGGGCCGGCGCGGGCACCGGGCAGGGGGCCAGTTCGACGTTGGCGGCGAACCCGGCCGGGGAGAACGCGATGGCGTCCTCGCCGGAGCTGGCCAGCACGTGGAACTCGTGCGAGGTGTTGCCCCCGATGGCGCCGGTGTCGGCCTCCACCGCGCGGAAGTCCAGACCGCAGCGTTCGAAGATGCGGGTGTAGGCCGCGTGCATCTGCTGGTAGGTGTCGCCCAGGGAGTCGGCGTCGATATGGAAGGAGTAGGCGTCCTTCATCAGGAATTCGCGGGCGCGCATCACGCCGAAGCGCGGGCGGCGCTCGTCGCGGAATTTGGTCTGGATCTGGTAGTAGTTGACCGGCAGCTGGCGGTAGCTGCGGACTTCGCGGCGTACCAGGTCGGTGATCACCTCCTCGTGCGTCGGGCCGAAGCAGAAGTCGCGGTCATGGCGATCCTTGATGCGCAGCAGTTCGGCGCCGTAGAAGTCCCAGCGCCCGGACTCCTGCCACAGCTCGGCCGGCTGCACCGCCGGCATCAGCACCTCCAGGGCGCCGGCGCGGTTCATCTCCTCGCGTACGATGTTTTCCACACGGCGCAGCACCCGCAGGCCCAGTGGCAGCCAGGTGTACAGCCCGGAGGCCAGCCGGCGGATGTAGCCGGCGCGCAGCATCAGCTGGTGGGAGATGATCTCGGCGTCGGCCGGGGTTTCCTTCAGGGTGTTCAGCGGGAATTGCGAGACGCGCATCGGGGGCAGTCCGTGGTTGATGGCTGGAAAGGGTTCAGAACGTGGTGCCGTTGGTGCCCCAGAAGTGGCGCGGGGCGTCGGCGAATTCGATGTAGACGCGGGCCGGCTCGATGCCCAGTTCCGCCTGCAGGCTGTCGCACAGCTTGCGCGACAGCTCGCGGGTCAGGCCCTCGGGCAGGCCGATGCTCTTCAGCTCGCAGTACGCGAGCGGATCGGTGCGCCCGCCAAAGCACATGGCCGGGTTGTGGCGGCAGGCGACCATCACGTAGCCCTCGGGCTTGCCCAGCCAGTCGGCGACCGCGGCGGACAGACGCTGGCACAACGTGGCGGTGTCGTCGGGCAGGGCGGCATTGGTCTCGACTTGCAGCAGCGGCATGGCATCCTCCGGGGCGTTGCGGCGAAAGGTCGCCATGATACGGGGAGCGCGGGGTCGGTGCAGCGCTCGCGTCTCCCTAGCGGGTGAAACCCTTGTCAGGGTGGCTATACTCGCTGCGAGGGAGACGAACGCGGCGGGGCCGGACGGCCGGATTGCGTTCAACATCAGGAAATAATAAATTAGAAAAATCTAATATATGGTCCCGGGCCCGGTGCGCGCCTGCGCACCCCCGACGACCTCTTCGAGCAAGGACAGACGCCTCATGACACGAAACCGGATGCGCCACACCCTGTGGGCCCTGCTGCTGTTGCCGTTTGCGGCCCAGGCGGAGTTGCCGTTCGAGACGGCCACCGCCGAACGCCAGACGATCACCCAGGAACGGATCCTGGATGGCCGCGTCGAGGCAGTGCAGCGGTCCACGATCTCGGCGCAGACCTCCGGGCGGATCCGCGAGATCTACGTGGATGTCGACGACTTCGTCGAGGCCGATGAATTGCTGGTCCGGGTCAGCGACACCGAGCAGCAGGCCCGTGTAAGCCAGGCCGAGGGCGATCTGGCCGAGGCCCGCGCCCGCTTCAACGAGGCCCGTTCGGAGTTCGAGCGCATTCGCGATGTGTTCGATCGCGGGGTGGTGTCGCGCTCCGAGTTCGATCGCGCCGAGGCCGCGCTGGAGTCGGCGCGTGCCCGCCTGCGCTCGGCCGAGGGTCGGGTCGAGGAGGCCCGTGAACAACTGGGCTACACCGAGGTGTACGCGCCCTATTCGGGGATCGTGACCGAGCGCCATGTAGAGGTCGGCGAGTCGGTCAGCCCGGGGTCGCCGCTGCTGTCCGGGATCAGCCTGGACCAGTTGCGGGTGGCGGTGGATGTGCCGCAGCGTCTGATTCACAGCGTGCGTGAGCGGCGCAGTGCCGAGGTCCTGCTGAACGGAGACCGGGTGGCGGCCGAAAGCCTGACCATCTTCCCCTACGCCGATCCCGCCAGCTCGACCTTCCGCATCCGCGTGAACCTGCCGGAGCAGCAGGATCTGGGCCTGTTCCCCGGCATGTTCGTGAAGACCGCCTTCGTCGTGGACGCGGTGGAGCGCCTGGTGGTGCCGACCGAGGCCGTGGTCTATCGCAGCGAGGTCATCGCCGTCTATGTGGTGGATGCGGACGACCGGGTGGCGTTCCGCCAGGTACGGGTCGGGCGTCAGCATGACGGCCTGATCGAGATCCACGGCGGTCTGGAGGCCGGCGAGCGCGTGGCGCTGGATCCGGTCCACGCGCAGATCTGGCTGAAGGAACATCAGCAGGTGAACCCATGAGCGATGCCACCACGGAGGGGGCGTCCGAGCGGATGGGGATCTCCGGGCGCATCGCGCAGGCCTTCCTGACCACCCAGATCACCCCGTTGCTGGCCCTGCTGGGGCTGCTGCTGGGGCTGTTCGCGATTCTGGTGACCCCGCGCGAGGAAGAGCCGCAGATCAACGTGACCATGGCCGACGTGTTCATCCCGTTCCCCGGGGCGAGCGCGCAGGAGGTGGCGCAACTGGTCGCCACGCCGGCCGAGCAGGTGCTCTCGGAGATCGAGGGCATCGATGACATCTATTCCGTCTCGCGCCCGAACATGGCGCAGATCACCATTCAGTTCGAGGTCGGCGAGGACCGCACCGCGGCGCTGGTGCGCTTGTACAACCAGGTGTTCTCCAACCAGGACTGGCTGCCGCCGGGGCTGGGGGTCGGCGAGCCGATCATCAAGCCGATGGGCATCGACGACGTGCCGATCGTCAACGTGACCCTGTGGACCGAGGACCCCGAGCGCGGCGGGCACGATCTGCTGCGCGTGGCGCACGGGATCGAGGCCGAGCTCAAGCGGGTCCCGGGTACCCGTGATATCTACACGGTCGGCGGCCCGGACCACGTGGTGCACGTGCGCTTCAAGCCGGAGACGCTCGCTGCCTACAACCTGTCGGTGGATGACCTGCGCACCAGCCTGCAGGCCTCCAACTTCTCGCGCGACGCCGGTCAGCTCTATCAGGACGATGAAGAGATCCTCGTCCAGGCTGGCGACTTCATTACCGAACCCGAGGCTTTCGCCAGTCTGGTGGTCGGCATGCACGACGGCCGTCCGATCTACCTCGAGGACGTTGCCGAGGTGGTGCAGGGCCCGGCCTATGCCACCGAGCACGTGCGCTTTGCCCATGGCGCGGCCGCCGGCGATCGAGCGCGCGCGGGCGAGAGCCACCCGGCGGTCACCGTGGCGATTGCCAAGCAACCGGGGACCAACGCCCCGGATATCGCCGACGCCCTGGTCGAGCGCCTGGAACAGCTGCGCGGGACCTATATCCCTGACGGTATCGAGACGACTATCACCCGGAATTACGGCGAGACTGCGGACGACAAGGCCAATACCCTGATCCAGAAGCTGATCCTGGCAACCGCGTCGGTGGTGATCCTGGTCTGGATCGCACTGGGCTGGCGCGAGGCCTTCATCGTCGGTGTGGCCGTGGTGATCACGCTCGCGATCACCCTGTTCGCCTCCTGGGCCTATGGCTTCACCCTCAACCGCGTGTCGCTGTTCGCGCTGATCTTCTCCATCGGGATCCTGGTGGACGATGCCATCGTAGTGGTGGAGAACATCCACCGGCACATGGCCAAGGGCGGCAGGAAATTCCTCGAGGCTATCCCGCTCGCGGTGGACGAGGTCGGCGGACCGACCATCCTCGCGACCTTCACCGTGATCGCGGCCCTGCTGCCGATGGCCTTCGTGACCGGGCTGATGGGGCCCTACATGAGCCCGATCCCGATCAACGCCTCGATGGGGATGATCATCTCGCTGGCGGTGGCCTACGTGGTCACGCCCTGGCTGACGTACAAGGTGCTGCGCCGCCAGGCCGAGCAGCACGCGCATGCCGCACCGGCCGGCGGCGGGCACGGCGCGGAAGGCGAGAGCGCCTCCGCTGGGCTGATGAAGATCTTCAACCGCCTGCTGCTGCCGTTTCTCGGGACCTCCGGGCGCAAGAAGACCAACCGCCTGGTGCTGTGGGTCGGGACCCTGGTGCTGATCCTCGGCTCGGTGTCACTGGCCTACTTCCAGCTGGTGGTCATGAAGATGCTGCCGTTCGACGACAAGTCGGAGTTCCAGGTGGTGCTGGATATGCCGGAGGGCACCAGCCTGGAGCGTACCTCCCGCGTGCTGGCGGAGATGGGCGACTATCTGAAGACCGTGCCCGAGGTGCACAACGTGCAGACCTACGCGGGTACCGCGGCGCCGATCAACTTTAACGGCCTGGTGCGGCAGTACTACCTGCGTGAGGGCTCGCACGTCGGCGACATCCAGGTGAATCTGGTGGATGCCTCCGAGCGCTCGCGCCAGAGCCATGCGGTGGCGCTCGGTGTGCGCGAGGCAATCAACGAGATCGCCGATCGTCACGGTGCCGCGGTGAAGGTGGTCGAGGTGCCGCCGGGGCCGCCGGTGATGTCGCCGATCGTGGCCGAGATCTACGGGCCGGACTACGACGGTCAGATCGAGATCGCCCGCCAGGTGCGCGAGCGCTTCGAGAACACCGACGGCATTACCGATATCGACGACTCGGTGGAATATCCGGGGCAGAAGAAGATCCTGCAGGTGGACCGCGAGCGGGCCGCGCGCCTGGGCGTGTCGCAGCAGGCGGTGGTGCAGGCGATCGAGACCGCGCTGTCCGGCGAGGACGTGACCTACCTCTACGGCTCCAACGTGAAGTACGCGGTGCCCGTGCGGCTCGAGTTCGAGCAGGCCGAGAAGGGCAGCCTGGACCCGGTGCTGGGGCTCAAGGTGCGCTCGCGCGACGGCACGCTGGTGCCGCTGTCCGAGGTGGTCAATGTGGTGGACTCGACCCTGGAGCATTCGATCCATCACAAGAACCTGCTGCCGGTCGTCTACGTGATGGGCGACCTGGCCGGTGGTCTGGACAGCCCGCTATACGGCATGTTCGACATGTTCTTCGGCCTGCGCGATCAGCCGATGGCCTATGGCGAGCCGCTGGAGCAGCTGTTCATCAGCCAGCCGGACAACCCGTACAACTTCTCCCTGAAGTGGGACGGCGAATGGCAGGTGACCTACGAGACCTTCCGCGACATGGGCATCGCCTATTCGGTGGGGCTGATCCTGATCTACCTGCTGGTGGTCGCGCAGTTCCGCTCGTACATGGTGCCGCTGATCATCATGGCGCCGATCCCGCTGACCGTGATCGGGGTGATGCCGGGGCATGCCTTCATGGATGCCTTCTTCATGGACGCCAAGTTCACCGCGACCTCGATGATCGGGATGATCGCGCTGGCCGGGATCATCGTGCGCAACTCGATCCTGCTGGTGGACTTCATCAACGAGGAGATCCGCCGCGGCGTGGAGGTGATCGAGGCGGTGGTGCACGCGGGTGCAGTGCGCGCCAAGCCGATCATCCTGACCGGGCTGGCGGCGATGGTCGGCGCCGGGTTTATCCTGGATGACCCGATCTTCTCCGGCCTGGCGATCTCGCTGATCTTCGGCGTGTTTGTCTCCACGCTGCTGACGCTGGTGATCATCCCGGTGCTGTACTACCTGTACGTGCGCAACCGGGTCGAGCTGATCCGCGCCCAGGCGGCGTAACGCCACGACCCTGTCATAGCGAAGCCCTGCAAGGGGTCGTGGCACGAGCGCCGTGCCGGGCACCGTCATTGCGAGGAGCCGAAGGCGACGCGGCAACCTCCTGAAGCTGGCAGAGTGCCAGTGTCAGCGATCCGGTGGTTCCGGGCGGGGATTGCTTCGTCGCTGCGCTCCTCGCAATGACGTTGTGGGGGGCGGGCGCTGCCTCGCTCCAACACGTGGGGCCTGGCAATGACAGGATCCCGTTCCGGTGTTTTCGCCGTGTGCCGGCATGCGGCTACAATCGGTGCCACTTAACCGAACCGGAGACGCTCGATGGATGTCGAGATGGGAGAAGAGGGCCTGAACGTCCTCGGAATCAGCCGCGAACAGTGCGCCACCCTGGTCGAGACGCTGAAGGCCAGCGAGGACCAGCGCTTCATGGATGACCCCGAACTGCGCAAGCTGTTCAAGCTGCTGGCCGTGCTGCAGAGCGATCTGTGGGACGACATGACCGCCGGGCAGTTCGACTTCGCCCCCTACAAGAAGCAATAGCCCTGCCCGGTGCCGTCCCTGGCACCCGTACCGGAGTGCTCCATGCCCGACAATGATTCCCGCCGGCCGTCCAATTTCGTGATCGGCAACATCTTCCTTGGCGCCGCCGCCATCATGCTGTTCTTCTTCGTGACGCTCTGGGAGATCCTCGGGGTGTTTGCACTGCTGATGTGGATGGGCCTGGCGGCGATTGGGGTCTACTTCATCGTCAAGGACAAGGACATCAATCCGGGCGGCCCGCCGAACTGATTCGGTGCATCCGTCACGTACGCCTCTCGTGACACCAGCCCCGGCATCGCCGGGGCTAGCGCGCCTGCGGGGCGAATTCCTCGAGTCACTGGGGCAGCGGGTCGCGGATCTGGAGGCCCTGTCCGGTCAGCTCGACGGCACGTTTGCGGATGGCGAACGCCTGATCACCCTGTACCGCGAGGCCCAGGCGCTGGCGCAGTCGGGGCAGGTCTTCGATGTCGGCTTGATCCGCGGCGCGGCGGAATCCCTGCGGGCCGCCGTGGCCGGCGTACGCCGGGCCCCGCCCGGACCGGATCGTGACCTGATTGTCGCGGGGGTGCGCCGCCTGGCCACGGCCGTGGAGGCCTATCGGCAGCGGGCGCGGCCGGCGGCGCAGGCGCGCATGCAGCCTGTGGGGGGGCGTCCGGCGGAGTCACGAGTCCGCCTGATCGACGACGGCGGCGCGGTCGGCGAGGCGGTGGCCCGCATGCTGGCCGACCAGGGTTTTCGTGTAACCCGGGGCGAGGTTGCCGTGGCCGACGACGAGCCGCTTTCCGCAGTGGTGCTGTGTGCCGACGTGGTCGCGGCGGACGGGGGCGGCTTGCCGGGGCTGGCGTCTGCGCTGGCCAGCGGGCTTCCGGTGCTGGCCGTCGCTCAGGCCTGGAGTCCCGGCGCCCGCCTCGAATGCGTGCGCCAGGGGGTGACGCGCTGCCTCGATCACCCCCTGGTAACCGACACCCTGGTCGAGCAGCTGATGCAGATCGGCGGCGTAATCGTGGAGTCGGATTATCGCGTGCTGCTGGTCGCCGGGGAGGCGGACAGCGAACTCGCTCATCATCTGGCCGCTTCCGGGCTGGAGGTATCGACGGTGTCCGACCCGGAGGATGCGCGCCTCCGGCTGGGCGAGATCGGCGCCGATGTGGTGGTCCTCGATCTGCAGGGGCTGGACGAACCGGCGGAATCGTTTGTCGCGCTGCTGCGTACTCGGGACAACGGGGGGGCGGTTCCGCTGCTGTTCCTGACCGAGGACCCCGGACGGATCAACGCCCTGATGACGGTGCACCCCGGTGTGGCGGGGGTGTTTCTGAAGCCCGTGGAGCCAGCCCGTATCCAGGCCGCGATTGCCGCGCGGGCGCGCCAGATGCGCCAGATCGACGGGGTCAGCCAGTCCTATCGCGATGCCCTGTACGAGCGCGAGCGCGAGCATGTGGCCGTCAACGAACATGCCCTGGTCAGTATCGCGGACGTGGCCGGCAACATCGTCTACGCCAACGAGCGCTTTTCCCGGATCAGCGGCTATGCGGTGTCCGAGCTGATAGGCCGCAATCACCGCATCCTGAAGTCCGGCCAGCATCCACCGGAATTCTATGCCGAGCTCTGGTCCACCATCGCGTCCGGGCGCGTCTGGCAGGGCGAAATGTGCAATCGTTCGCGCGACGGCTCGCTGTACTGGGTGGAGACCACCATCGTCCCGTATCTCGGGAGCAACGGGCGCCCCTACCAGTACGTGTCGATCCGCACCGAGATCACCCACGTGAAGCATCAGGAGCACCGCCTGCGCTCCAGCCAGATCTTCGCCAACATGGGGACCTGGGAATGGGCGCCGAACCGCGAGGCGCTGGGCTGGTCGGAGCGCATCCCGCCGCTTCTGGGCTATCCCGAGGGCGGGCTGGAACCCACGGTCGCCAATTTCGTGCAGGCGGTGCACCCCGACGATCGCGTCCGGGTGCGCAATGCGATCGCCAGCAGTCTGCGTCGCGGGTCCTATCTTGAACTGGAGCATCGCGTCATCTGGCCCGACGGCTCGGAGCACTGGCTGCTCGAGCGCGGCGACGTGGTCCGGGATCAGGACGGCGAGGTTCTGTACATGCTGGGTGTGATGCAGGACATCACCAAGCGCAAGACCTCGGAACTGGCATTGTCCCAGCTGTCTACCCGGCTGCTGGAATCGCAGCGCCTGGCGCGCATCGGCAACTGGGATATGGACCCGCAAAGCGGGGCGATCACATGGTCGCGGGTCATCCACGAGATCTTCGAGGCGGATGCGGGGGATGCGTCCTTCGGGCGCGACGCATACCTGGCGCTGGTGCACCCGGAGGATCGCGAGCCGGTGACGGCCTTTCTGCAGGGCCTGAATGCGGCCGGACACCACGAACTCGGTCACCGGGTGCAATTCCGGGACGGGCGGACCCGCTTTGTCCACGTCATCGCCAGTGTCAGCCTGGATGCAGAGGGCCGACCCGCGCACATCGCCGGGAGCCTGCAGGACATCACCGAACTGCACGAGGCCCAGGAACATCTGGCCCTGTTCCAGCGCATCTTCGAGTCCTCCGGGCAGGGCATCGCGGTAGTGGACCGTGCGGGCCGCTTCGTCTACGTGAATGCCGCCGCGCGCGAGATGGTGGGCTACGAGTCGAGCGAGATGCTGGGCCGGAGCTTCCGCGAGATGGATATCATCCCCGAGGACTCCGAAGAGGAGGCGCGGGAGATCGACCGGGTGCTTTCCGAAGGCGGTTCCTGGGCCGGAAAGCTACCCCACCGCTGCGCCAATGGGGCGGTGTTTATCACCGTCAGCAACATCGGGGTCGTCCTCGACGATCGCGGCGAACCGCAATACGGCTTCAATATCTTCAGCGACTTCACCGACGAGCTGCGTCGTCGCGCCGAGCTGCACCGTGCGCGCGAGGCGGCCGAGGCGGCCAACCGGGCCAAGTCGGATTTTCTGTCCAACATGAGCCACGAGCTGCGCACGCCGATGAACGCGGTTCTCGGGTTTGCCCAGCTGCTGGAGCGCGATCCGGCTCTGGATGAACACCAGCGCGGCCATCTCGATGAAATCATGCGCGCCGGGCGCCATCTGCTGGACCTGATCAACGAGATCCTGGACCTGGCGCGGATCGAGGCGGGGCGCATGCAGGTGGAGCCGGAACCAGTCGCCGTGGACCCGCTACTGGATGAATGCCTGTCCCTGCTGGAGCCCCTGGCGCGCGAGCATCGCGTGGTGCTCGCAGCGGAGCCCCTGCCGACGGTGATGGTGCAGGCCGACCCCCGGCGTTTGAGGCAGGTACTCCTGAACCTGTTGTCCAACGCGGTCAAGTACAACCGGCCGGACGGGCGCGTGCGCGTGACCTGCGAACACGAGGGCTCCGGCGTGCGGATCGCGGTGCACGACGACGGGCCGGGGCTGACGCCGGAGCAGTGCCAGCGGCTGTTCCAGCCCTTCGAGCGCCTGGTGGCCGAGGAGCAGGGAATCGAGGGGAGCGGGGTGGGCCTTGCGGTGACCCGCAACCTGGTGGAGCTGATGGACGGCGAGATCGGCGTCGACAGCATACCGGGTACGGGCAGCACCTTCTGGTTCCGTCTGCCCGCGGCGCAGGAGCACCTCCCGCCCGCGGCCGGAGAGGACGTGGGCGCAGCCTCGGACGTTGCGATCCGGGACGGTTGCCGGGTGCTCTGCATCGAGGATCATGCCGCCAATCAGCGTCTGCTGCGCGAGATGCTGAGGCAGCAGGGGGTGAGCGACTGCCGGGTGGCGGACTCCGCCGTGGCGGGCCTGGACATGGCCCTGCGGGACCCGCCGGGGCTTGTCCTGCTCGATCTGAATCTGCCGGTGATGGACGGCTTTCAGGTGCTGCGCGCGCTGCGCGCCGAGGCGGCGCTGGCGGCGATCCCGGTGATCGCGGTGACGGCCGATGCCACCGAGGCCACGCGCGAGCGGGTGGCGGCGGCCGGCTTCGATGCTCTGCTCACCAAGCCGATCGGGGCGAGCGATCTGCTGGGCGCGCTGCAGCGCTGTGCCGCGGGTCGCGCGAGCGGCTGAGCCGCCGCGCGCGTCGGCGATTCTCAAAGAAAGAGGAATGCGACGATCGCGATCGCCGCGGCCACGGCGACGGCGTCCGCGGTCAGCGCGGCCGCCAGAGTGTGGCGCACGCGCTTGATGCCGATTGCGCCGAAGTACACCGCGAGCACGTAGAAGGTGGTCTCGGTCGAGCCCTGCAGGGTGGAGACCAGGATGCCGACGTGGGTGTCCGGCCCGGTGGCCGGGTCCTGCATGATGCCGGCCATGATGCCATAGGCGCCGGAGCCGGACAGCGGGCGCAGCAGGGCCATCGGCAGGGCCTCGGCCGGCAGGCCGAAGGGCGTGGTCAGCGGCCCGACCAGCCCGACGAACATGCCCAAAGCACCGCTCTCGCGCAGCATCCCCACCGCGACCAGGATCGCCACCAGGTAGGGGATGATGCGCAGGGCCACGTTGAAGCCCTCCTTGGCCCCTTCGACGAAGACCTCGTAGACCGGCACGCCGCGGATCACCCCGTAGGACAGGAAGCCGACCACCAGCCCCGGGATGATCCAGGGGGCGATCGCCTGGCCGTAGAGGATGGTCAGCGGGATGATCGCGAGCACTCCGGCCAGTACCGTCAGCGAGACCCAGGCCGGGTAGCCCTCGGTGGGCACCTCGATGTTCATCGGTTGCTGCTCCGGGGCGGGTTCTTCGGTCGCGCCCGCTTCGGCGTCGGACGGAGCGCTGCGGGACTCGGTCTCGCGAACCGTGTCGTCCAGGTCCGTGGCGCCGTCGCGATCGGTGGCGTTCGGGTCGATCGAGCGGGTCGGCGCCGGGCTGCGGAAATAGCGCTGCAGGATCAGGGCGCTGGTGATGCCGGCGATGGTCGCGAACAGCGTGGCGAACAGCGTGGTCGGCAGGATCGCCGCCGGGGCCTCGGAGCCGAGCGAGGCGCGCAGCGCGATCACCCCGGTGGGCAGCAATGTGATGCTGGAGGTGTTGATCGCCAGGAACAGGGCCATCGCATTGGTGGCGGTGCCCGGGTGCGGGTTCAGCTTCTCCAGTTCCTGCATCGCGCGGATGCCGAACGGCGTCGCGGCATTGCCCAACCCCAGGATGTTGGCGGAGAAGTTCAGGATCATCGCGCCCATCGCCGGGTGCTCCGGCGGGACCGACGGGAACAGGCGGGTCATCAGCGGGCGCAGCAGGCGGGCCAGTACGGTCAGCAGGCCGCCAGCCTCGGCGATCTTCATCAGGCCCAGGAACAGCGCCATTACCCCGACCAGACCCAGCGCCAGTTCCACCGCGGAACCGGCTGCCTCGATCGCGCCCTCGGACAGCGCCTGCATCGGCTGCTCGTCCGGGTCGGTGGAGCGGATCTCGCGGATCGCGGCCGTGGCCACGGCGATCACGATCAGGGCGAGAAAGATCAGGTTCATGCGGCGCAGTTTGCCACGGTCAGCGGTTCTCTCCGCGTGATACACCGCGCAGCACAGCATCCAGCGCCCGCGCCGGCAGCAGCCACTTGAGGAAGGCGAACAACCGGGTGGGGAAGGTCACGTGATAACGCACCCGCGGCCGGCGAGCCTCCAGGGCGTGCACCACGCAGCGCGCGACCGCCTCGGGCCCCAGTGTGAACGGCGCATCGGACTCGGCGTCCGCCATGCGGGCCTCGGCGGCACGGTAGGTCTCCTGCCACGGGCTGTGCTCGCGCTGGATGTGGTAGCGGAAGGCCTTCAGGGCGTTGGCGCGGAATTCGCTGCGGATCGGGCCCGGCTCGATCAGCGAGACATGGATACCCGTGCCGTGCAGTTCCTGGCGCAGGGTGTCGCTCATGCCCTCGATCGCGAACTTGGAGGTCACGTAGGCGCCGCGCAGGCGCAGGGCGACCAGCCCAAGGACCGAGCTGTTCTGGATGATGCGGCCCTCGCCGGCGCGGCGCATGGCGGGCAGCACGGTATTCGTCAGCTCCAGCCAGCCAAGCACGTTGGTCTCCAGCTGTGCGCGCAGGGTGGCGCGATTGAGGTCCTCCACCGCGCCGGGCTGACCATAGGCGCCGTTATTGAACAGGCCGTAGAGGTGGCCGTCGGTGCGGTGCAGAATCTCGGTGACTGCGCTGTGGATGCTGGCGGAGTCATCCAGGTCCAGCTGCAATGCCTCGAAGCCGTCCTTCTTCAGCCGCGCGACATCCTCGCTGCGCCGGGCGGTGGCGAAGACCCGGTAGCCGCGTTCGCGCAGCATGCCCGCGGTGCAGGCCCCGATGCCGCTGGAGCAGCCGGTGATCAGGACCGCGCGCTGGGAGGGTTCGCTCATGGCGGCCGGATCAGTAGGTGAGGGTGGCGACGCCGTCCTCAACGACCTCGCCGATGAAGGCGCCGCCGCCGCGCATCCCGTCCAGTTCCGGGACCGCGTTGTCCAGGGTCAGTCCGTTTTCGTCCATTGCACCGGCGCAGGCGTAGAAGGCGCAGCCGGCCTCGTGGGCGTCCTGCATGAAGCTGTAGACGGATTTCTCCTTCGCCTCGCCGGGGTAGATCTGGTCCGCCACGCCCGCGCGCAGCAGGCGCGTGGTGCCGGCGGCGAAGTAGATCTCGACCTCGAGATCCATCGCGGCGGCGACGGTGGCCTGGAAGAACGGGGCGCCCAGGGTGCCGGGGCGGTCGAGGTCCAGATTGAGCAGCATGATCACGATCTTTTCGGCCATGGCAGGTCCTTGCGGGCAGTACATTCGGGTATGGGGCGAATCATCCGCGCTGCGGCCGCGCGGCGCAAACACCGCCTGTCGGTGCGGAAGGCCTTTTATTCCCGGCGAACGGCCGCATAATACGCCTCAAC
Source organism: Thioalkalivibrio sp. ALE9 (assembly GCF_000377445.1). NCBI lineage: Bacteria > Pseudomonadati > Pseudomonadota > Gammaproteobacteria > Chromatiales > Ectothiorhodospiraceae > Thioalkalivibrio > Thioalkalivibrio sp. ALE9. The sequence goes on along the minus strand of NZ_KB898127.1, from coordinate 5,906 downwards.
CCGTGTTTTCGCGGATGTGTTCCGAGGATTCCAGCCATGCCCATCTATGAATACCAGTGCAAGGATTGCGGCGAGATCTCCGAGATCCTGCAGAAGATCTCCGACCCGCCCGCCACCACCTGCCCCGAGTGCGGTGCCGAGGCCCTGACCAAGCAGGTCTCCGCCGCCGGTTTCCGCCTGGCCGGGGGCGGCTGGTACGAGACCGATTTCAAGAAGGACGGCAAGCGCAACCTGAAGGATTCGGGCGGTGGCGCCGGCAAGTCCGATACCTCCACGAGCAAGGCCGCGGCCAGCACCTGACCCATGCTGGTCTCCCTGCGCCGCTACCTGATTGCAGGGCTGCTGGTCTGGCTGCCACTGATCGTCACCGGCTTCATTATCAAGCTGCTGGTCGACCTGCTGGACTTCACCATCCTCCTCCTGCCGCCGGGCTGGCGGCCGGAGGCGCTGCTGGGCTTTTCCATCCCGGGCGTGGGGATCGTGGTCGCGATCGTCGTGGTGTTCGTCACCGGGGTGATCGTGGCCAACATCGTCGGGCGCAAGCTGGTCGCGCTGGGCGAGTCCATCGTGCACCGCATCCCGCTGGTTAACTCGATCTACGGGGCGGTGAAGAAGGTGACCGAGACGGTACTGGCGGATGGCGGCCAGGCCTTCCGCAAGGTGATGCTGATCGAATACCCGCGCCGCGGCCTGTGGTCGGTCGGGTTCATGACCGGCGTCGGCACCGGCGAGGTGCAGGAGCGTACCGAGCACGAGGTAATCACCGTATTCGTCCCGACGACCCCCAACCCGACCTCGGGCTTCGTGCTGATGGTCCCGCGCGAAGAGGCGATTGAACTCGACATGACGGTGGAGGACGGCCTCAAGTTCGTGATGTCCATGGGGGTCGTCACGCCCCTGAAAGGACCTGAAGAGGCCCCGGCTCCGGTTGCGCAAGGGCAGGGCAAATCGTAAGATTTCCGGCCTTTTCGCGGGTGCGGACGTCGCGTGCGCCCCGTTTTCCCGACTAACCATGCAGGCCTCTCAGGAACCACCGATCCCTGGCGGGCGTGCCCTTCGGCTGGAACAGCGCAATGCGAACTCATCTGTGTGGACGTGTCACCGAGAACGAACTCGACTCGGAGGTGACCCTTTGCGGCTGGGTGAATCGCCGGCGTGACCACGGGGGCGTGATCTTCGTCGATCTGCGCGACCATACGGGTCGGGTGCAGGTCGTGTTCGACCCCGACCGCGAGGACGTCTTCGCCCGCGCCGAGCAGCTGCGCAGCGAGTACGTGATCCGCATGACCGGTCGTGTGCGCCGCCGTCCCGAGGGGACCGAAAACCCGGACCTGTCCACCGGTGCGGTGGAGATCCTGGGTCTGGAACTGGAGGTCCTGAACGCCGCGAAGACCCCGCCGTTCCCGCTGGACGACGAGGACGTCGGCGAGGACACCCGCCTGCGCTATCGCTACGTGGACCTGCGCCGCCCGGTGATGCAGGAGCGCCTGCGTCTGCGCGCAATGGTCTCCGCGGCCATGCGCCGCTTCCTCGAGGAACGCGATTTCCTCGACCTCGAGACCCCGATGCTGACCAAGGCCACGCCGGAGGGCGCGCGCGACTACCTGGTGCCCAGCCGCACGCATCCGGGCAGCTTCTTTGCCCTGCCGCAGTCGCCGCAGCTGTTCAAGCAGCTGTTGATGATGTCCGGCATGGACCGCTACTACCAGATCACCCGCTGCTTCCGCGACGAGGACCTGCGCGCCGATCGCCAGCCGGAGTTCACCCAGCTGGACATGGAGATGGCCTTCGTCGACGAGGCCGACGTGATGGACGTGACCGAGGGCCTGATCCGGCACCTGTTCCGCGAGGTACAGGGTGTCGAGCTGCCCGACCCGTTCCCGCGCATGGCCTACGCCGAGGCGATGGCCCGTTTCGGCTCGGACAAGCCCGATCTGCGCATCCCGCTGGAGTTCACCGAGCTGACCGAGGTGATGCAGGCGGTGGAGTTCAAGGTCTTCAACGGCCCGGCGAACGACCCCGAGGGCCGCGTGGCCGCGCTGCGCGTGCCGGGCGGAGCCAAGCTCACGCGCAAGGAGATCGACGTCTACACCGAGTACGTCGGCCGCTACGGCGCGAAGGGCCTGGCCTACATCAAGGTCAACGACCCGGCGGATATCGAGGGCGGGCTGCAGTCGCCGATCCTGAAATTCCTGCCGGAGGACGTGACCCGGCAGATCCTGGAAAAGACCGCGGCCGCCGCCGGCGACCTGATCTTCTTCGGTGCGGACAAGGCCTCTGTGGTCAACGAGGCGATCGGCGCGCTGCGGGTGAAGCTCGGCCACGACCTCGACCTGGTCGAGGCGGGCTGGCAGCCGCTGTGGGTCGTCGACTTCCCGATGTTCGAGTACGACGACCAGGACAAGCGCCTGTACGCCCTGCATCACCCGTTCACTGCCCCGGCGGTGGACAGCCCGGACGCGCTGCGCAATAACCCGCGCGAGGCCCTGTCCCGTGCCTACGACATGGTGCTCAACGGCACCGAAGTGGGCGGTGGCTCCATCCGTATCCACAACCCCGAGATGCAGCAGGCTGCGTTCGAGGCCCTGGGTATCGGCGAGGACGAGGCCCGCGAGAAATTCGGCTTCCTGCTGGATGCGCTGGAGTTCGGTGCCCCGCCGCACGGCGGCCTGGCCTTCGGCCTGGACCGCCTGGTGATGCTGATGAGCGGCGCCCACTCCATTCGCGACGTAATGGCCTTCCCCAAGACCCAGACGGCCGCCTGCCTGCTGACCGACGCCCCGGCGCCGGTCGGCGAGAAGCAGCTGCGCGAGCTGGGCATCCGCCTGCGCGCCAGCGCTACGCAACAGGCCGGGTAGGCAACGGGCCGGTCGTTCACCATGGCCGGCATGCGTACCAGTGTGGTTACGGTCCATGGCTGGCATATGTCCGGCCTGGAGATGGCCCTGCTCGCCCGGCGCCTGCGCGCGGCCGGTCACGCGGTTCACCCCTTCCGCTACGCCTCGCGGCGCCAGACGCCGGAGCAGGCGGGGCGCGCGCTGGCGGCCTTTCTCGACGACGTCCCCGGCGACCTCGTGCACCTGGTCGCTCACAGCCTGGGCGGCGTGGTGGTGCGCCACCTGTTCGAGGTCGCGCCCGTGCAGCGTCCCGGCCGCATCGTGATGCTGGGTTCGCCCCTGGCCGGCAGCCGCGTGGCGGCCCGGCTGGCGCGCAACCGGGCCGGGCGCTGGTGGCTGGGCGCGCCCCTGGAACGCGGCCTGCTCGGTGGGAGCCCGATCCTGCGCGGGCGCGACATCGGCATGCTGGCCGGCAGCCGGCCGTTCGGGCCGGGCCCGCTGATTGCGCGCCTGCCGCATCCCCATGATGGCCTGGTCGCGGTGGACGAGACGCGGGGCCCCGACGTCTCGCGTCACCTGACCCTGCCGGTGACGCATATGGGCATGCTATTCGACACCGTCGTGGCGCGCGAGACCCTGCACTTCCTGGAGGCGGGCGAGTTTCTGCCCTGACGCCGGACGGGCCCGTCAAGCCCGACCACCGCGGTCATCGCGAGGCGCGGAGCGCCGTGGCGATCTCCGTGGCTGGCCCCGGCGCTGGCCCGGGCGGGCGTCGGGGGTTCGGTCCGGAGGTTATTCGCTGCGCGCGCCCTTCGAGCCGGCCTGCGGCCGTTCACCGCCCCTGCCCGGCCTCGCAATGACGAAGGGACCACGGCAGGGGCATGCCGCCCGCATTCGTGATTAGCGCGGCCCCAGCGATTAGACTGTGCGCATTCCGGTGCCCGGCGGCATGCCGGGTCGGCATAACCGAACCCAACTCAAGGAGTCGTGACCGAATGGCAGGCCACAGCAAGTGGGCGAATATCCAGCATCGCAAGAACGCCCAGGACGCCAAGCGCGGCAAACTCTTCACCAAGCTGATCCGCGAGATCACCGTGGCAGCCCGACAGGGCGGCTCGGACCCGGAGACCAACCCGCGCCTGCGCCTGGCGATCGACAAGGCGCTGGGTGCCAACATGACCCGCGACACCATCGAGCGGGCCGCCAAGCGTGGCGCCGGCGAGACCGATGGCGACAACGTCGAGGAGATCCGCTACGAGGGCTATGGGCCTGGCGGTGCGGCCATCCTGGTCGACTGCATGACTGACAACCGCAACCGCACGGTCGCCGAGGTCCGGCACGCCTTCTCCAAGATGGGCGGCAACCTCGGCACCGACGGCTCGGTCGCCTACCTGTTCCAGAACAAGGGCGTGATCCGTTTCGCCCCGGGCCTGGATGACGAAGTGGTGATGGAGGCCGCGCTGGAGGGTGGGGCCGAGGACGTCCAGGTCGAGGACGACGGCGCCATCGAGGTGATCACCGAGCCGGAGACCTATCAGGACGTGCGCGCCGCGCTGACCGAGCGCGGTCTGGAGCCGGAAAACGCCGAGGTGACCTGGCGGCCGGAGACCCTTGCGCCGCTGGATGCGGAGACCGCCGAGTCGGTCCTGAAGTTGCTGGACATGCTGGATGATCTGGACGACGTGCAGAACGTCTATACCAACGCCGACTTCCCCGAAGAAGTCAGCGGTGACTGATCCGGCCGCGGCGTGAGCGGCGTGCGCATCCTCGGGATCGACCCCGGCTCCCGCGTGACCGGCTTTGCGGTCATCGAGTTTGATCGCAGTCGTGGCCGTTCCTGCGGCCACGGCGTGATCCGGCCGAAGGCGAAGGCCTTCCCCGAGCGCCTGGGCGAGATCTTCGCCGGCGTAGTCGAGGTGATCGACGAGCTGAAGCCCGACGTACTGGCCATCGAGTCGGTGTTCGTCGCCCGCAATGCCCAGTCCGCGATCAAGCTGGGGCACGCCCGTGGCGCGGCCATCTGCGCCGCCACCCAGGCCGGTCTGCCGGTACACGAATACGCCCCGCGCGCGATCAAGCTGGCCGTGGTCGGTGTCGGTGGCGCGGACAAGGAGCAGGTCCAGCACATGATGCAGCAACTGTTACGCCTGGCCGAACCGGCCAGCAGCGACGCCGCCGATGCCCTGGCCGTCGCGCTCTGCCACGCCCACACCCGGCAGAACGAGGCGCGCCTGCAGGGCTCGGCTGCTGCGATGATCGGGGGGCGCCCATGATCGCTCGGCTGGAGGGGCGGCTGATCAGTCGCGAGGTGAACGGCGTGGTGATCGACGCCGGCGGGGTTGGTTACGAGGTGGATGTCCCGCTGTCCACGCTGGCGGCCCTGCCGGAACCCGGCGAGACGGTCGTGCTGGCGACCCACCTGGTGGTGCGCGAGGATGCCCACCAGCTCTTCGGATTCCTGAACAAGCGCGACCGCGACCTCTTCCGCCGTCTGATCCGCGTCAACGGTATCGGTGCCAAACTGGCGCTGGCCATGCTCTCGACCTACGCCGGCGACGAGCTGGCGTGCCTGATCAGTGGTGGCGACGTGACGGGCCTGGCCAAGGTGCCGGGCATTGGCAAGCGCACCGCCGAACGGGTGGTGCTCGAGCTGGGCGAGCGCCTGGCCGAGATGGGCTTTGCCGCCGCGCCCGCCGGGGCGGCGGCGGGCAGCGAGCCCACGCCGGCGGCCGCGATGGAGGGCGAGGCCCTGGCCGCGCTGGAGTCTCTCGGCTATCCGCGGGCCAGCGCCGAGAAGATGGTCGCGGCGGTCCGTGACCAGGCCGACTCGGTGGAGACGCTGGTGCGTCTCGCGCTGCGCTCTACCGTCAAGCGCTAGCGCGCGAACCCGCGGTGATCCTGGCAGGGGCCGCGTGGTCGTCAGCGTTTATGTGCTTTCGGTCCGCCGCCTGACTCGTGGTGGCTGGTCCTGGTTCGGCATCCGGTGTTTACGGTGCCTTCGGTCCGCATACTGCCTGGCGCTGACTCGCCAGCGCGCCCCGAGTGACTTCTTTGCTCGTGCAAAGAAGT
>NZ_KB898126.1:86703-190605 GCF_000377445.1 Thioalkalivibrio sp. ALE9 | reverse complement strand
TTCCCTCGCTCCGAGGCTTTTCGCGGGCGGCGCTGAACTCGCTGCGCCTTCGGCTCCGCTCAGACATCCAGCGCCTCTGATCCCGCGAAAACCCTCTCCGCTCGGCGCGACGACAACGGGGAGGCAGGTCCAAACAACGGCCGTCCCGACGATATTGCGAGTGGACGAAGGCTAGGTCTTCGGACATCTGGGCACGCTCGGCCTTCGGCCGTTGCGTGCCGCGCCCGCGTAGCGGGCGCCGGGGCTTTCGGGGGGCGCTGCCTATGGTTAGGAGTAAGCGTAGGGATACGGTCGGTTTTGACCTTCGCCTCCCGTATGGAGCCCCTTGCGGAAGGGTTCTCGGGCCGGCCCGTTTTCTATAAATTCGGGGCGCTGGATGTCTGAGCGGAGCCGAAGGCGCAGCGAGTTCAGCGCCGCCGGCCCAGCACGTCCGGAGCAAGGTTCCCGGGCGAAATCCGGGTGCCCTTCTTTGGGCACTTTCTTGGGCAAGCAAGAAAGTGCCTCGGGGCGCGCTGGCGAGTCAGCGCACGGCAGTATGCAGACCGAAGGCAGCGTAAACACCGAAGGATGAACCGGGACCAGCCACCAATACAGCGCAAGCGGCGGACCGAAGGCACCCTAAACACCGGATGTCGAACCAGGACCAGCCACCACGAGGAAGGCGGCTAGACGAAGGCACCGAGACACGGACAGCAAAGGATACTGAGGCCGATGAAGCGCCTGTCGGCGCCGCCGGTTAGAGGTCCCGCAACCCCAGTACATCCTGCATATCGAACAGCCCATTGCCGGCGCCGGCCAGCCAGACGGCGGCCCGCACTGCACCGGAAGCAAACACGGTCCGGCTGGAGGCCTTGTGGGTGATCTCCACGCGTTCGCCATCGCCCGCGAACAGCGTCGTGTGTTCCCCCACGATGTCGCCGCCACGTACCGTGGCGAAGCCAATGGTGCGACGGTCGCGGGCGCCGGTCTGGCCCTCGCGGCCATACACGGCATCGTGCTCCAGGTCCCGTCCCAGCGTCTCCGCGACCACACGCCCCAGCTTCAGCGCGGTACCGGAGGGCGCATCCACCTTGTGCCGGTGATGCGCCTCCAGGATCTCGACGTCCACGCTGTCGCCCAGCGCCCGGGCCGCGAGCTCCACCAGCTTGAAGGTCAGGTTCACCCCGACACTCATGTTCGGCGCGTACACGACCGGCATCGTGGCCGCCGCATCGCGCAGACGCTGCTCCTGCTCCGCGTCGAGACCGGTGGTCCCGATCACCAGGGCCTTGCCGGCGCGCGCGCACAGATCCAGGTGCTGCATGGTGGCCTGCGGCGCGGTGAAGTCGATCAGCACGTCGAAGTCGTCGGTCACGGTTGCCAGATCCTCGACCAGGCGCACCTGGCCCTCCTGACCGACGACCTCTCCAATCGCCTCGCTACCCGGCCGCTCGCTGGCCGCGCCCAGCTGCGCCTCGGGGTGCTCGTCCACCGCCTGCACCAGGTTCTGGCCCATGCGCCCGCCGGCGCCCGCAATCGCAATTCGAATCATCGTTTGTTCCATCCGGTTCTGTCGTTCCATCGGGGTATGCGCACCCTACGAAGCTTTGCCGCAACGTGCCAGTTACAGGGTTCGCACCGGGGTGCGGAAACGCCATTCGCCGTACACCGAGGCGATCACCCCGGCCGCCGCCAGGAACGCCGCGAACACGTACACCGAGGCGGGGCTGATGCCGTCCCACAGATAGCCGGCCACCAGCGAGCCCATCGCCCCGCCCAGCCCGAAGGCCAGCGAGGAGTACAGCGCCTGCCCGCGCCCCTGCAGCCGGCCCGGGAAGAAATAGTGGATCAGCGAGATCGCCGCCGCGTGGTACACCCCGTAGCTGGCCGCATGCAGCACCTGAATGAACAGCAACATCGGCAGCGAATCCGGCACCGCCGCCAGCAGCCCCCAGCGCAGCGTGGTCAGAATAAGGGCCGCCGACACCAGCAGCCAGGCCCCGAAGCGCAGGATCAGCCGCGGCATCAGCAGGAACAGCACCACCTCGGCCGCGACCCCCAGCGCCCACAGCTGCCCGGCCACCGCGCGCGAGAACCCGGCCTGTTCCAGGTACAGGGTGAAGAAGGCGTAGTAGGGCCCATGGCTGGCCTGCATGAAAAAGCAGGCCACGAACAGCGCGATCACCTCCGGCCGGCGCAGCACGGTCAGTAGCGGTGGGGCGTTGTTGTCTTCCTCGTGGTTGCGCGCCGGTTCGCGCACGAACTGCGCGGCCGCCACCACCGCGATCAGGATCGCCAGCACGATCCACGGCAGCCAGGCCACGTCGATGTGATCGAAGGCCCAGCCCAGCAGCGCCACCGCGACGATAAAGCCCACCGAGCCCCATAGCCGCACCAGGGCATAGCGGTGCGCATCCTGCCCCAGCGAGCGCATGGTGGTCGCCTCGAATTGCGGCAGGATCGCATTCCAGAAGAAGCTGTAGGCGGCCATCACCACCGCCAGCCACCAGTAGCCGGTGTACAGCAGCACGCCGGTGAAGGCCACCGCCCCGCCCAGCGCGCCCCAGCGCGCGATCGGCATGTGCGCGCCAGCACGGTCGGCCAGCCAGCCCCAGACGTTCGGGGCGATGATCTTGGTCGCCAGCACGATCGCCATCAGCTCGCCGATCTGGGCGCCGCTGAACCCCTCCTCGGAGAGATACGGCCCCCAGAACGGCATGAACGCACCGAGGCTGGCGAAGTAGAAGAAATAGACCCCGGACAGGCGCGCGTTCTGCGTCACGGCCATTGCAGGGGCCCTAGCGGTTCAGGAGACTACGGCCGGACGGCCGCGTCATTCGCCGGGATGATCGCGCAGTGCGAGGCCCGTATCCGCCACGTCCGCGTTCTGCCCGCGATGGCGCAGCGCGTGATCCATCAGCACCAGGGCCATCATCGCCTCGGCGATCGGGGTTGCGCGGATGCCCACGCAGGGGTCGTGCCGCCCCTTGGTCACCACCTCGACCGACTCGCCCGCGGTGTTGATGCTGCGCCCGGGCAGACGGATGCTGGAGGTCGGCTTCAGCGCGATGCTGGCCCGCACCGCCTGACCGGTGCTGATCCCGCCCAGCACGCCGCCAGCGTGGTTGGAGAGGAAGCCCTCGGGGGTGATCTCGTCGCGATGCTCGGTGCCGCGCTGGGTCACGGACTCGAAGCCCGCGCCGATCTCCACGCCCTTCACCGCGTTGATGCTCATCAGCGCGTGCGCCAGCTCGGCATCCAGGCGGTCGAATACCGGCTCGCCCCAGCCGGCGGGCACGCCGGTGGCCTCGACGGTGACCCGCGCGCCGATGGAGTCGCCCGACTTGCGCAAGGCGTCCATGTACTCCTCCAGCTCCGGCACCTTGTCCGGATCCGGGGAGAAGAACGGGTTGTCGTTCGCGATCTCCGGCTGCTTCGCTTCCAGTTCGATCGGGCCCAGCTGCGACAGCCAGCCGCGGATGGTGATGCCGTAGCGCTGTTCGAGATACCGTCGGGCGATGCCGCCGGCCGCCACGCGCAGCGCGGTCTCGCGCGCGGAACTGCGCCCGCCGCCGCGATAGTCGCGCACGCCGTATTTCTGGTGATAGGTGTAGTCCGCATGCCCCGGACGGAAGCGATCCTTGATCTCGCTGTAGTCCTTGGAGCGCTGGTCGACGTTCTCGATCAGCAGGCCGATCGGCGTGCCGGTGGTGCGCCCCTCGAAGACCCCCGAGAGGATGCGCACCTGGTCCGGCTCGCGGCGCTGGGTAGTGTGGCGCGACTGCCCCGGCCGGCGGCGATCAAGGTCGAACTGCAGATCCGCCTCGCACAGCTCCAGACCGGGCGGACAACCGTCCACCACCGCGCCCAGGGCCGGCCCGTGACTCTCACCAAAGGTACTGACGACGAACAGTCGCCCAAAGCTGTTTCCCGACATGCGCGTAGTGTAGCCGCGGCCGGCCCGGCTGTCGCCTGTTCCCCCACCCGGCGGCCGGTCGGCAGCCTGTGGAATGCAGCCCTCGGCAACCCCGTCCCCTATCTGCCATGATCGGTGTGCAGCATCCAAGACCACAAAAGGAGGACACCATGCCGAAATCCCTGACCCGACTCGCCACCGGTGCCGTTGCCGCCCTCTGCCTGGGCTTGGCCAGCAGCGCCCAGGCCGATGACGTCTACACCCAGCGATTCATGACCCTGGAGTTGGCCAATGACATCGCCATGGGCGCCGTCGAGGCCTGCCGCGACATGGGCTACCAGACCTCGGTCGTCGTGGTCGACCGGGCCGGCAACGACCAGGTGGTCCTGCGCGATCGCATGGCGGGCGTGCAGACCATCCAGATCGCCGGCGACAAGGCTCGCGCCGTCACCATGTCCGGCACTACCTCCGCCAACTTCCGCGACAACCGCGAAGACATCCGCATGGAGATGAACCACGTGGACGGCATCATCATGCTGGCCGGTGGCTTACCCGTCGAAGCGGCCGGCAGCATGCTGGGTGCGGTGGGCGTCTCCGGGGCGCCGGGCGGCGACCTCGACGAGGAATGCGCGCAAGCCGGGATCGACCGGGTCCAGGAACGTCTCGACTTCGTGATGTAGTCCACTCGGGCGCCAGGGACGGCGCCCACCCCGATAGCCGGATCGAGACCATGCCCCCAGACAACCCTTCCAGACCCCCCATTCGCATCTCGCCGGTGGAGACCTACGAGCGGCTGCAGGCACGCCCACGGGACCTGCTGATCGACATCCGCTCGACCATGGAATACCTGTTCGTCGGCCATCCGACCGGTTCGGTCCACATTCCCTGGATCGACGAACCGGACTGGACGGTGAACCCGCAGTTCGTGCCCCAGGTCCGCAAGCTGCTGCTGGGCGGCGTCAGCGACCACAGCGACGAAGCCCCGGCCCTGTACCTGATCTGCCGCAGCGGCAAGCGCACGCTGGATGCCGGCCAGGCCCTGGTGGATGCCGGCATCGAACATGTCTTTTCGGTAGAGGAAGGCTTCGAGGGCCCGCTGGACGAACACCACCAGCGCTCCACCCGCGGCGGCTGGCGCTACCACGGCCTGCCCTGGGAGCAGTGCTGAAGCACTCATATCCCCGTGGATCCCCCACTGTCACGGGGGTTGCGCGCACCCCGGGGCGATTGGTCCATAATGGGGCCGGACGCGTCGCTGCGGCGTTCGATTGTGGCCCGGTGGTACCCTTGAGCCTTAATTCTTCACCACGGGACCGAGTACTTCCGTTTCGCTGTGCAGGTCCGTCTTCGAGCGGAAAGCCTAAAGATTCGGAGACTTCTCCCACCTGAACCTCAGGTTCAAGGTCAAAGGTCACGCCGGCGCCCGCGGGGCGCGTCCACTTTTCTCAAGCCCGATCCCTATGTCTTCGGAAACCGTCTCCGTTCCAGACCCGCTATCGCCCGACGATCTGCGCGCCCTGCGCCTGCGCCTGCGCCGCGCCCGCGCCGCGCTGTCGGACGCCCAGCTTGACCAGCACTCCGCCGCCATCTGCGAACACCTGCTGCGCTGGTTCGAGCGCTGGCAGCCCCGCTGCGTCGGCGCCTATCGCGGTCTGCGCGGCGAGGTCGACCTGACCCCGCTGACTGTCGCCCTGGCCGGACGCGGCACCCGCGTTGCCCTGCCAGTGATGGACGACAAGCGCCCCGGCCGCATGCATTTCCATGCCTGGGCCCCCGGGGATGCGTTGTGTCACAACGGCTTCGGAATTGCCGAGCCCTGCCCGGAGGCCCCGCGCATCTGGCGCCGCGAGATGCAGGTGGTACTGATGCCGCTGGTGGCCTTCGACACGGCCGGCAACCGCATGGGCATGGGGGCGGGCTATTACGACCGCTACTTCGCCCGGCGCCGCTTCGGCATCCGCCGGCCGAAGCTGATCGGCGTAGCCCACTCGCTGCAGGGCGTAGCGGCACTGCCCACCCAGCCCTGGGACGTCCCGCTGGACGCCGTCGTGACCGAACAGGGCTGGCATGCGCTGCCGGACCGCGCGCGGCACAATACGCACACCTGAACCCACCCCTGATTTGGCACGAGGAGCCCGCATGGCCTACTGGCTGATGAAGTCCGAGCCCGACGAGTTCAGCATCGACGACCTGGAACGCGTCGGCGTGGAGCCCTGGGACGGCATCCGCAACTACCAGGTGCGCAACATGATGCGCGACGAGATGAAGAAGGGGGATCTCGCCTTCTTCTACCACTCCAACGCCAAGCCACCGGGCATCGTCGGTATCCTGCGCATCGAGAAAGAGGCCTACCCGGACTCCTGCGCCTTCGACCCCGAAGACCCGCACTACGACCCCAAAAGCGACCCGGACAACCCGCGCTGGCTGCGGGTGGACGTCGCCTTCGAGGAAAAATTCGGCGACATCATCACCCTCGACTGGCTGAAGCAGCAGCCGCAGCTCGAGGACTGCCCGCTGGTACGCCGCGGCAACCGCCTGTCGGTCATGCCCATCACCCAGGACCAGTGGGACTTCATCCTGAGCCACGCCCAGCGCGGGAAATAGCCCCGTGGCCACGCTCTACCACTTCCCGCACGACGCGAAGGCCGACCGCCTGCGCCTGGCCTGTGGCTACAAGGGTGTGGAGCTCGAAACCCGCGCGCTGGACTGGTTCGACGACGAGACCTTCTTCGAACTGGGCGTGGCGCGCCAGTCGCCGATCCTGCAGATGGCAGACGGCTCCCTGGTCACCGACACGCTCGCCGCGTTGCGCGACATCGACCGCCTGTTCCCGACCGGCGAACCACTGTCCGACGGCGTGATCGCCGAGGACGCCTGGCAGGCCCTGGTGGACTGGCGCGCCAAGGTGGAGATCGTACTGGACCGCCTCTACGCCCCGCTGGCACCGGGCTTTCACGGCATCGGCGAGAGCGCCGAGGCCCTGGCCGACTTCAAGGCCCAGGTGCAGCACCGCTTCGGCATGTCGCTGGAGGAACTGGCCAACGACCGCTACGACGGCTACAACCAGCTCGCAAAACTAAGCCACCTGCCGGAGCTGGCCAAGCACCTGGCCGCCAGTCGCTTCTATCTGGGCCACCCGTCCATCGCCGACTGCGTGATCGCCGCCGACCTCTACCCCCTGCAGATGCACGACGGCATCAACCTGCCCGTCGACCTGCTCTACTACCTGCGCCGCGTCGAGGAGACCTTCAACACCCCCCTCGACACCCACTGGCTCGCCCGCTAAAGCCCCTGTGGGAGCGGCCTTGGCCGCGAACCGGCGTCAGCCCCGGATCGGGCCCTGCATTCGCGCGCACGCGCGCTCCCACAAAAACTGCGGGAAGGGCGTGAGCGAAATCCTTTTCCTTCCTGATTGGCGCCGCGCGTCAGCCGTACCGGCGACAGCCCGGCGCAGGAAGCCCAAGCTCGGGGGACTACTCCCAGGCCCTGTTCCTCGATGGAGCAACCCCGGCCACCGCACTACCCCCCTCGTCATCCCGGCCGCAGCGCAGCGAAGAGCCGGGATCTCCCACGTCGGGACACCCCCAACCGCGGAGATCCTGGATAACCGCTGCGCGGTTTCCGGGATGACAAAGCCGGGGGATCGTGGACCCGAAGGTGCTTGTCGCTGCGCGCAACCGCACCCTGTGCTGGCGGTTGCTGCCAGCCCGGGCGCGAACCGACGCTTCGACTGGCTGAACTTCTTGCCCAATGCGGCTGACCGCAAGGGCCCGCCACAATCAAGCGGCCGCGAAGCGCCGGATGTGGTTCTCGTCGCGGGATTCGGCCCGCGCCAGATCGAAGTTCGTCTGCATGGTGAGCCAGTGGCGCGCCTCGCCGATGCCACCGCTCTCGAGGCGCACGGCAAAGTCCGGGGAGATCGCGGCATGTTCGTTCAGGACACGCGAGACCGCGTTGCGGGACATCCCCAGATGCTGCGCAAACTCCGTCACCGAAAGGCCCAGCCCGGGCAGCACACGCCGGCGCAGGATCCGCCCTGGGTGGGGCGGGTTCCGCATCGCCGCGTGTTCCTGAGGGTCAATGGTAGTCTTCATAATCCACCTGATCCGCATCGTCTCCACTGAACGTGAAGGTGACAACCCAGTTGCCGTTCACATGCACCGAGAAAAAGCCCGCGCGATCCCCACGTAGCGGATGAAAGTCCATGCCCGGCAGATCCAGCTGTCCGGGATGGGTCGCCGCATCCAGCAGCGCGAGAATATCTTCCAGGTCTTCCACATGGTCCGCCGGCAACCCACGGCGGTCGCCCTTCACGTAAAGCCGTTTGAGCCCCTTGTGACGAATCTTCCTGATCATCGGCCTTCCTTGGCACACGACTAAAATGTAATCTGTAACGTTACAGTGGTCAACTCAATCCACTGACACGAGCCTCAGCCGAAGCGGTAGTGCTTGCGGATGTCGCGGTGGATCTCCCAGGTACAGCCCATGCCTTCGGGGAAGGTCACCAGATCGCCCTCGCCTACGGTGACGGGCTCGCCACCATCATCCGGCGTCACCGTCACCTGACCCTCCAGGATGTAGCAGACCTCGCGCTCATCGTAGTGCCAGGGGAAGGTCGAGACCTCCTTCTCCCACACCGGCCAGTCGAACACCCCCAGACGCTCCAGATGGTCCTGCTCCGGGCGATGAATCACTTCGATGGACATGACGGTCTCCTTGTCGGGATCAGCCGTCATCTTAACGAGCCCGATCACCCGAACGCAGCCAGCGAACCAGCAGCAACACGAAGGTGAGCACACCCAGCGCGGCCGGCAGGTATTCCAGCCAGAGGCCCAGCTCCCAGGCGATGTATCCGGTGACCAGCGCCCACAGGAGCGGGATGATGGCCAGCACCAGCGGGGGCCGCGGGCCGGCGAATAGCAGGAGCCCGAGCGTCAGCAGCATGGTGGGACCGGGCGCGACGCCGAAGTACTGCAACTGGGCCCAGGGTGTGCCGGTCAGCGCGAGCTCGAGCAATGGATAGCCGGCCAGCGCGTAGACGATCATCAAGACCGCGCCGCTGCCCGCCAGCCCGCCGGGCCAGCCGAAGCGGGCCTGCCCCATCAGGGTCAGCGCGAACAGCAGCATCAGGCCCTGGGCGACGAACACCCCGGCCAGCCATTCGGAGGCGAAGTGGAAGGGTGCGAGCGAGCCGCCGAAGAAGACCACTCCGGTCCAGATCCACAGCACGCCCAGCATCAGGCCCAAGACGCGGGCTGCCCCGCGCCTGAACGTGAACGCGAGCGCGACGGCCACCAGCGCAAGGAGGGCGCCGACCGCGTGCAGTGGCCAGATGGCGGCGTTGTACTGGCCCAGGATGGCCAGCCAGGTGGCGCTATCGAACGGCAGCATCTATCTACCCCGTATCCATAGGTTGAAAATCATTACTGTAGGAGGCCAGCCCTCTGGCCGATTCGGCGTGCGACTAGACTCGTCGGCCAGAGGGCTGGCCTCCTACAGGTCGCCGACGTAGGCGACCATGCGGCTGCGCATGTCGGCATCCGGAAGCGGGCCGTACAGCGCGCCCATGTTCTCCTCCATGTGCGCCACGACCGAGGTCGCCGGGATCGCACAGGTCACGTCCGGATGCGAGACGATGAACTTGAGCAGGAACTGCGGCCAGTTCGCGCATTCGATCTCCGCCGCCCAGTCCGGCAGAGGATGACCCTCGAACTGATTGATCAGCGCCTTGCGCCGAAACGGCCGGTTGGCGATCACCGCGACCCCGCGCTCCCGTGCCATGGGCAACAGGCGCTGTTCCGCCTCGCGGTCGAGGATGTTGTAGGTCAGCTGCACGAAGTCCAGATCCTCGCGCCGCAGGATACGCTCCAGCTCGTCGTGGCGGCGTCCGTGCGAGGTGGTCACGCCGATATAGCGCAGCTCCCCCGCCGTGCGACGCTCGCGCAGCGTCTCCAGGTGGGCCTCCCAGTTCTGCAGGTTGTGCACCTGCTGCAGGTCGAGGGTGTCGACGCCCCACAGCTCCCGGGATTTCGCGTGCTGCTCGCGCCCGGTAGCGGTGCTGCGCGTCCAGACCTTGGTGGCCGCGAAGGCACCTTCCGGATGCCCCAGCTCGCGCAGCCCGTGGCCCACCACCGCCTCGGCCCGGCCGTACATCGGGGAGGAGTCGATCATTCCGCCGCCGCGACGGATGAAGGTGTCGAGGATGCGCGTGCGCACCGCCAGCGCCTCCGGGTCCTCCGGCACGTTGAAGGTAATCCAGGTCCCCATGCCGATCACCGGGATGCGTTCCCCGGACGACGGGATCGGCTTGCGCTGCGGTTCACGGCCTTCGGAGGCGCCCGCGACGACCGGCCAGCCCGCCCCGGCCGCAAGGGCGGAGCCGGCCATCCAGCGCAGGAAGGATCGGCGCGAACGCCGTGTGGACGTTGGTTTCATGGCCCGGATCACCGCAGGGGATTCAATCCGTGGGCCATCCGCCCAGGCCACAAGTTCCCTACGCAGCCGCCCGCAGATGTCGGGTGAGCGCCGAGACCAGGGGCTTCATGAAGTAGCGGCTCTCGGGGACCACCGTCGGGTGCACCCCGTGGGCGCGCAGCTCGTCGGCCACCACCGGGCCGATCGCGGCGACGACGGTGCGGCCGAGCGCTGCCAGCAGCGCGTCCTCGCGCCCCGCGTCGCGGGCGACGTGCAGCAGGCGCCGGACCTGGGCCTGGCTGGTGAAGGCGATCGCATCCACCTCCCCCGCGATCAGGGCCTCGATCAGCCCGCTCACGCGCCCGGTCTCGGCGGCGTCCGCATAGCGATAGGGCCAGACGGGAAAGACTTCGGCGCCCGCCTGCTCCAGGAACCCGAGCAGGCGGCGGTTGGGTTCCGCGCCGTAGAGCTGCACCCCGATGCGCTGCCCGGCCAGAGGCTGCCCGGAAAGGGTTTCGATGATGCCCTCGGTCGTCGGTGCGGCCGCGATCGCATCCGGCCGCACGCCGAAAGGCTTCATCGCCCGGCCGGGCTTGGGGCCGCGCACCAGGGTGGGCGTCCGCGCCACGGCCGCCAGCCAGGCGTCCTCTCCTCCGGCACGCCGGGCAAAGCCGGTCAGGCGGGTAAAGCCCTCGCCGGTCAGGAAGATCAGGCGATCGAACGGGGCCTCGATCGCCCTGTGCAACCAGGCCTCGATCGCCGTGCGGTCGGGGCTGTCGTGGATCGCGATCAGCGGGCAGCGCCAGACCTCGGCCCCGCGCCGCTCCAGCAGGCTGGCGAAGACCTCCAGCGCCCGGCTCTCCGGCAGGGCCACCCGGCGACCCGCGAGGCCACTGGCCGCCGCCTCCGGCAGGACGGATGCGGCCGTCACGCCGCGCTCGCCGCCGCGGCCCGCGGCCCCGGCCCCGACATCGGCATCGGCATCGGCATCGGCTGCGGGAACACCGTGGAGGCCCCGGCATCCGGCTGGAACCAGGCCAGACGCGCGTGGCAGGCCGCCACCTCGCCGATCACGATCAGGCTGGGCGAACCCACCTGCTCGCGCTCGGCACGCGCGGCCAGGGTATCCAGCGTGCCGCTGACCACGCGCTGGCGGGCGGTGGTGCCGTTCTCGATGATCGCCGCCGGGGTCTGTCCGGCGCGGCCGGCACCCTTCAGCCCCCGGCAGATCTCGCCCACCCCCTTGCGGCCCATATAAAACACCAGGGTCTCGCGGGTACTGGTCAACTGCGACCAGTCCACATCCAGCCGCCCTTCGCGGGTATGGCCGGTGATGAACCGCACCGACTGGGCATGGTCGCGGTGGGTCAGCGGTATGCCCGCATAGGCGGCGCAGCCGCTGGCCGCGGTAATGCCGGGGACGACCTGGTAGGCCACGCCGTCGCGCGCCAGCACGTCCAGCTCCTCGCCGCCACGGCCGAACACGAACGGGTCGCCGCCCTTCAGCCGCGCCACGCGCTTGCCCTCGCGCGCCAGCCGGGAGAGCAGCGCGCTGATCTCCTCCTGCGGCACGCAGTGGTGGTCGCGCTCCTTGCCGACATAGAAACGCTCGGCCTCGCGCCGCGCCAGGTTCACCACCTCGGAGGACACCAGGCGGTCGTAGACGACCACATCCGCCTGCTGCAGCAGGCGCAGCGCGCGAAAGGTCAGCAGGTCGGGATCGCCCGGCCCGGCGCCGATCAGGTAGACCTCGCCCGGCGTACTAGCCGCGGCGTCCGCCAGTTCCTGTTCCAGGCGCGCCTCGGCCGCGTCCATGCGCCCGGCCAGGGCGAGCTCGGTGGCCGGCCCGGCAAAGGCCCGCTCCCAGAAGGCGCGGCGGGCGTTCACGTGGTCGAAACGGGCGCGCACCCGGTCGCGCAGCCGCCCGGCGAGATCGGCCAGCCGGCCATAGCCGGCCGGGATCAGGCTCTCGATCTTCGCGCGCAGCAGGCGCACCAGCACCGGGGCGCGGCCACCGGAGCCGACCGCGATGGTCAGCGGCCCGCGCTCGACGATGGCCGGCAGGATGAAGCTGCACAGCTCGGGCTGGTCGGCCACGTTCACCGGGATCGAGCGCGCGATGCAGTCCTCGGAGACCTGACGGTTGACCGCCGCGTCGTCGGTCGCGGCGATCACGATCGACACCCCATCCAGGCATTCGGTGTCATAGCCCCCCGGATCGCGACGGATCGACCCGGACTGCTCGCGCAGCAGGCGCTCGGCGGCGTCGCTGTACGCCGGGGCCCGCAGGCGCACCCGCGCCCCGGCCTCCAGCAGCAGCGCCGCCTTGCGCGTGGCGACCGGCCCGGCCCCGACCACCAGGGCCTCGCGGCCGTGCAACTGCATATAAATCGGCAGGTGTTCCATGCTTATCCCTCCCGCGCCACGGGGTTCGTGGGCACCTCGGCTTCTTCATTCAACAGGGTCTGGATCTCGGGTCGGCAGGAGCCACAGTTGGTCCCCGCCTCAAGGGCCGCCCCCACGGCCTCGCAGGTGGCCAGCCCCTGCTCGCGGATCGCAGTGCGGATGCACGTCTCGTCCACGCCGAAGCAGGCGCAGACCATGCACCCGCGCGCGGCCCGGCCGTTCGGCGGTCGCCCGGTCAGCAGAGCCATCCGTTCGGCATCGCTGATCGTCTCGGCCGCGAACAGGCCACCCAGCCACTCGCGTTCGGGCAGGCCCCGGTCGGGACCCGCGAACAGTACGCAGGAGAGCCGCCCCTCGTGGATCCGCGCGGCGCGATAGCGTCCCCCGGCGGGGTCGGCGAACTCCAGCCATTCCCCCGGCCCGTCCAGGCATTCGCGCCACGCATCCATCGTGGGCGGTGCGCCCCGGCCGGCCAGTTCGGTGCGCAGGTGCCGGGGACCACGGGCGGTGACCGCATAGTCGGCTGCGGGCGCAGCGACCGGCTCGCGGCTCAGCACGAAGCCGTGCCAGTCCAGCGCCGCCGGGCGCACGGCCACGGCCGTGTGCTTGAACGCCGGCTGCCCGGAGACGGGGTCGACATGCGCGGGCACCAGCGCGTCCACCCGGGCGAGGCGCGCGATCGGCCGGCTCCAGTGCATGGGCACGAACACGCTGCCCGGGCGCTGCTCGCGGCGGGTCTGCACCCGCGCCAGCAGGCGCCCGTGACGACTGGTCACCTCGGCGAGATCGCCTGCCTGCACCCGGAACAGCCCGGCATCCACCGGATGGATCTCGACGAACGGCTCCGGCTGATGCGCACTCAGGCGCGGGGTGCGTGCGGTCCGGGTCATGCTGTGCCACTGGTCGCGGATGCGGCCGGTGTTCAGGCGCAGCGGATAGTCAGCAGCGACCGGGTCGGTCGGGGCCTGCGGAGTCACGGCCGCGAGCCGCGCCCGGCCGCTTTTGGTGAAGAAACGGCCATCGGCATAGAGGTGTTCGGCACCCGTCCGGCTCCCCGCCGGCAGCGGCCACTGCACCGGCTCCAGGGCGTCGTACTCGGCGTCGGAAAGCCCGGCCAGCGCGCCGATGTCGAAGTCGCGCGTGCCGTGGTTCTCGAAGGCGGACAGCGCCGCATGCTCGCGGAAGATCTCGCCCGGGCGGGTGTAGGGAAAGGCCGCGGCGAAACCCAGCCGCTGCGCGACCCGGGCCAGCGCCCACCAGTCGTGGCGGGCCTCGCCCGGGGGCGCCCGGAACGGGCGCTGGCGCGAGATGCGGCGCTCGGAGTTGGTTACCGTGCCGTCCTTCTCGCCCCAGGTGGTCGCCGGCAGCAGGACGTCGGCCACCCGCGTGGTCTCGGTCTCGCGCACGCAGTCGGAGACCACGACCAGCGGGCATTCGGCCAGGGCCTGCTCGAAACGCGCGGCCTCGGGCAGGCTGAACAGCGGATTGGTGCCGATGATCCAGACCGCCTTCACCTGCCCCGACTCGACCGCGCGGAACAGGTCCAGCGCCTTAAGCCCCGGCTGGCGCGCGAGGTTCGGTGCGCCCCAGAAACGTCCGACCCGGTCCAGGGCCGCGTCGTCGAAGCCCATATGGGCGGCCAGCTGGCTGGCCAGTCCGCCGACCTCGCGCCCGCCCATCGCGTTCGGCTGGCCGGTCAGCGAGAACGGGCCCATGCCCGGGCGCCCGATGCGGCCGGTGGCCAGGTGGACGTTGAGAATCGTCCCGGCCTTGTCCACGCCGCTGTCGGACTGGTTGATGCCCTGGCAGAAGGCGGTCACGGTGCGTTCGGTACGGGCAAACCACTGGAAGAACGTTGCCACGGCCTCCGGCTCCAGTTCGCAGGCCTCGGCGGTCGCGGCGATCGACGGGCTGGAGGCCCGCGCGGCCGCCAGGGCGTCGGCAAAGCCGTCGACATGCCGCTCCAGAAAGCCGGGGTCCAGCGCATCCTCCCGGCGCAGATGGTCCAGCAGGCCATTGAACAGCCAGGCATCCGTGCCCGGCGCCAGCGGCAGGTGCAGGTCGGCCGCCTGGGCGGTGGCCGTGCGCCGCGGGTCGATCACCACCAGTTTCATCTCCGGGCGCGCCGCGCGGGCGGCCTGCAGGCGCTGGAACAGGACCGGGTGGGCCCAGGCCATGTTGGAGCCCGTCACCACGACCAGATCGGCCTGCTCGAGATCGGTATAGCTTCCCGGCACGCCATCCACGCCGAAGGCGCGGGTATGGGCGGCCACGGCCGTGGACATGCAGAGCCGGGAGTTGGTGTCGATATTGGCCGAGCCGATGAAGCCCTTCATCAGCTTGTTGGCCACATAGTAGTCCTCGGTCAGAATCTGGCCGGAGACATACAGGGCGACCGCATCCGGCCCATGCGCCGCGATGGTCTCGCGAAAGCCGTCCGCCACATGATCCAGCGCGGTCTCCCAGTCGACACGCCGCCCGCCGATCTCCGGGTGCAGCAGCCGGCCCTCGTCGCCAAGGGTCTCGGCCAGTGCCGCGCCCTTGGAGCACAGGCGACCGGCATTTGCCGGATGGGCGGGGTCACCGCGCACCGCGACCGGAAACTCGCCGCCCGGCGTCGCGGTCACCTCCACGCCGCAGCCCACCCCGCAATAGGGGCAGGTGGTGCGGGTCACCGGCTCGGGCGTGGCCATCTCAGCCCGCCTCACGGCAGGCGACCGGTGCCGCAGCGGTATCGTCTGCGGCGCCGGAGAGATCCAGCCACACCTGACCGTCGGTCACCCGGATCGGGAAGGCATGGGTGCAGCCACTGTCCGCCCCGGTGGCCTCGCCGGAGGGCAGGTCGATCACCCAGTTGTGCAGCGGGCAGGTCACGCGCTCGCCGTGGACGATGCCCTGCGACAGCGGCCCGCCCTTGTGCGGGCACTGGTCGCGCAGGGCAAACACGCGGTCATCGGCGGTGCGGAACACGGCGATGTCGCCGTTCGGGCCCGCCACCACGCGTGCACCCAGCGACGGGATGTCCTCGAGCGGACAGATCGCAAGCCAGCTCATGCCGACACCCCCTGGCGCGGGGGCGCGTCCACCGGCGTGATCGGAATGAACTCGTGCGCCGCATGCCCGGCGGCCCGCTCGGCCCAGGGGTCCACCTGCGCCACCTCCTGCGACTCCAGGAAGCGGGCGTACAGTGCCGCGCGGTTCTCGGCGTCGTCCACCAGGCGTTCCTTCACCCGGGTCAGCCCGACGCGCTCGATCCACGGGGCGGTGCGTTCCAGATAGCGCGCGTCTTCGCGGTAGAACTGCATGAAGGCCCCGGCATATTCCAGCACCTCGGCCTCGGTCTCCACCTTGCAGAGGAAGTCGGTGGCACGCACCTTCACCCCGCCGTTGCCGCCGACGTGCAACTCGTAGCCGGAGTCCACGCAAACCACGCCGAGGTCCTTGATCGTCGCCTCGGCGCAGTTACGCGGGCAGCCGGAGACGGCCATCTTGAACTTGTGGGGGGTCCACGAGCCCCAGGTCATCCGCTCCAGCTGGATGCCGAGCCCGGTCGAGTCCTGGGTGCCAAAGCGGCACCATTCGGAACCGACACAGGTCTTCACCGTGCGCAGGGCCTTGCCGTAGGCATGGCCGGAGACAAACCCGGCGTCGCCGAGATCGCGCCACATCGCCGGCAGGTCGGTCTTTTGGACTCCCAGCAGGTCGATGCGCTGGCCGCCGGTAAACTTGACCGTGGGCACCTGGTAGCGCTCGGCCACCTCGGCGATCGCGCGCAGTTCGGCCGGCGTGGTCACCCCGCCCCAGATGCGCGGCACGACGGAATAGGTCCCGTCCTTCTGGATGTTGCCGTGCGCGCGCTCGTTGATGAAGCGCGACTGGGCGTCGTCCTGGTAGTCCTTCGGCCAGGCCGCCAGCAGGTAGTAGTTGAGCGCCGGACGGCAGACATGGCAGCCGTTCGGGGTCTTCCAGTCGAGGGCCTCGAACACCGCATCCATGGTCTTCAGCCCGTCGCGGCTGATCGCCGCGCGCACCTCGTCGTGGCTGTGGTCGGTGCAGGCGCAGACCGGCTTTTTCGCCGGGGCGTCGGAGTAGTCGCCGCCCAGCGTGGTGGCGAGCACGGACTCCACCAGCCCGGTGCAGGAGCCACAGGAGTTCGACGCCTTGGTGTGGGCACGCACGTCCTCCAGCGTGAACAGCTTGTGCTCGCTGATTGCCTGGACGATCTCGCCCTTGCACACGCCGTTGCAGCCGCAGATCTCGGCCTCGTCGGGCATCGCCGCGACCCGCGAGGCCTCGTCGCCGTGGCCGGAGTCGCCGATATGCGCCTGGCCGAACAGCAGGTTCTCGCGGATGTCGGCCACTGGCGTGGCGTCCCGCATCAGCTGGAAGTACCAGGAGCCGTCCAGGGTATCGCCGTACAGCACGGCCCCCTGGATGCGGTTGTCCTTCAGCACCAGACGCTTGTAGACGCCGCGCGCGGCATCCTTGAACACCAGGTCCTCGGTGGTCTCGTCACCGGTGAAGTCGCCGGCGGAGAACAGGTCGATCCCGGTCACCTTCAGCTTGGTGGAGGTCATCGAGCCCTCGTAGCGCCCGATGCCGTACTCGGCCAGGTGGTTGGCGCAGACCTTCGCCTGCTCCCACAGCGGCGCGACCAGGCCGTAGGTGGCGCCACGGTGCTGCACGCACTCGCCGACCGCGTAGATCGACGGGTCATAGGTCTGCAGGGTGTCGTTTACCACCACGCCGCGCTCGCAGTGCAGCCCGGCGGACTCGGCCAGCGCGGTGTTCGGGCGGATGCCCACCGCCATCACCACCAGATCCGCTTCGATCTGGCTGCCGTCGGTGAAGCGCACGCCGGTGACGCGGTCCTCGCCCAGGATCGCCTCGGTCTGGTGCGCCATGCGAAAACGCATGCCGCGTTCCTCCAGCGAGCTGCGCAGCATCCCGGCAGCCTCGGCATCCAGCTGGCGCTCCATCAGGTGGTCCATCAGGTGCACCACGGTGACCTCCATGCCCTGGCGCATCAGGCCGTTGGCGGCCTCCAGGCCCAGCAGGCCGCCGCCGATCACCACCGCATGCTGGTGTGCGCGGCTGGCCGCGAGCATCGCGTCCACGTCGTGGATGTCGCGGAAGGCGACCACGCCCTCCAGTTCGTGCCCCGGCACCGGGATCATCACCGGATCGGAGCCGGTCGCCAGCAGCAGGCGATCATAGGGCGCCTCGGTGCCGTCCTCGGCGATCACTCGCCGGTTCACGCGGTCGATCCGCTCGATGCGCTTGCCCTTGTGCAGGGTGATGCCGCGTTCGGCATACCAGGCATCGTCGTTGAGCATGATCTCGTCGACGGTCTTCTCCGAGGCCAGCACCGGCGAGAGCATGATGCGGTTGTAGTTGCCCCAGGGCTCGGCACCGAACACGGTGATGTCGTACATGTCCGGCTTGAGCTTCAAAAGCTCCTCGACCGTACGCATCCCGGCCATACCGTTGCCGATCAGGACCAGCCGCGGCTCGTCGTTCGCGGTATCCATCACGCGGCCTCCGACTCGGGGTTCTTGTGGCGCTCGTGGAGAAAGCGCAGCACCTCGGCCCGGTAGTGGTTGTATTCGGCGTTGTCGGCCATCGCCAGGCGCTCGCGCGGCTTCGGCAGGTCGATCTCCAGGATCTCGCCGATGGTCGCGGCCGGGCCGTTGGTCATCATCACGATGCGGTCGGACAGCAGCACCGCCTCGTCCACGTCGTGGGTGACCATCAGCACGGTGTTGCCCAGCTCGGCCTGCAACCTCATCACTTCGTCCTGAAGATGCGCCCGGGTCAGCGCATCCAGCGCACCGAAGGGCTCATCCATCAGCAGGACCTTCGGCTCCATCGCCAGCGCTCGGGCGATGCCCACGCGCTGCTTCATGCCACCGGAGGTCTCGCCGGGGTACTGATCCCTGGCATGGGTCATGTGGACGCGTTCGAGATTCTCCAGGGTCCAGGCGTCACGCTCGGCGCTGGCAGCCCCGCTGCGCACCTTGTCCACCGCCAGACGTACGTTCTCGTACACGGTCATCCAGGGCAGCAGGGAGTGGTTCTGGAATACCACGGCACGCTCCGGTCCGGGCTCCACCACCTCGCGATCTTCCAAAAGAACGCCCCCGGTGGAGGAACGCAGCAGTCCGGCCACGATGTTCAGCACGGTGGACTTGCCGCATCCGGAATGCCCGATGATGGACACGAATTCGCCTTGCTGGACCTTCAGATTGACGTTGTTGAGCACGTTGAGCGGCCCGCGCGGGGTGGCGAACGTCATGTCCAAATGGTCGAGATTGAGATAGTGACTCATGGGTCTCTCCTTACGCGGGTGCGTAGTCAAAGCGTTTCTTGATCAGGCCGACCGCGCCGTCCAGGGCGATACCCACCAGGCCGATGACGAAGATCGACACGATGATCGAGGCCACATTGAGGTTGTTCCATTCATCCCAGATGAAGAATCCGATCCCGACCCCACCGGTGAGCATCTCGGCCGCCACGATCACCATCCAGGCGATCCCGAGCGCGAGGCGCATACCCGTCAGGATGTAGGGCATGGTTGCGGGGACCAGGATCTTGCGCGCCGCTTCCAGACGCCCCAGGCGCAAAACCTGGGACACGTTGGTGTAGTCGCGCGGAATCGCCTGCACCCCAGCGGCGGTATTGATCACGATCGGCCAGATGCTGGTGATGAAGATCACGAAGATCGCCGAGGGGTTGACCGCCTGGAACACCAGCAGACCCAGCGGGAGCCACGCCAGGGGCGAAACCGGACGCAGGAGCTGCACCACCGGGCTGATGGCGCGACGAGCCGTGAGGGACGCGCCCATCATCAGTCCCAGTGGGATTCCCACCAGTGCCGCCAGGCCGAAGCCCGCCAGGACGCGACCGAGGGAATACAGCACCTGCCAGCCAATCCCCATGTCGTTCGGGCCGTAGTCATAGAACGGATTGCCAAGCAGATAGACCGCCTCGGCCCAGACCTGCCCCGGGGTGGGGAGATCCGGAGCGACCGTGGACTGGAGCCAGACCCAGCCCCCCAACAACAGGGCGAACGCGACCAGCGGGAGTACCAGCACCGGAAGCCAGCGCTGCAGTTTCTCCGCCATCACCTCGAACCGGTCATCGTGCACTCCACCGGCCTCTCCCGGCGTACCCACGCGTGCATCCGGTTCCGGTTCGGCCACCGTTTCGGCAACCGTACGGGCCTCGATATCGTCAGCGACCTCGCGATCCACCGCGAGACGCATGTCGGCGTAATTCGTAGACACGGGGGCCTCCTTTATCCGTTCGCCGCGGCAAGGTCGTCCAATGCGACTTTGCGGCTATGTACGTCGAATCCGGCGACATACCCCGTCAGGTCGTCGGGATCGTAAATCCGGCCATCAATGAACCGATCGGGGCCCATCGCGATGGGCGAGGAGGCCTCTTCCAATGTCCAGTGATCCTCTCGGGTGCCTTCCTTTTTCCAGTCGATTTCCGGATAGTCGACACCCACCTCGGCGGCCGCTTTCCGGTACAGGTCCGGTCGATAGACCTTCTCCGCAACCGCACGCATGTCGACCGGATCCTCCAACTGCCCCCAACGGGCCATCTGCGTGACGAACCAGGCCGCGTGCGAACGCCACGGAAAGCTGGCCGCGTAACGATGAAATACGTTGAAGTCCGGGAAGGGTTCGGGATCTCCGTCCGGGGTGAACTGCAGTGTGCCCGTCATCGACATGGCGACGACGTGTTCGGGCGCGTTGACAAAACGGCGGCCCGAAATGATGCGCACCACCTCTTCGCGGTTTTCAGGCTTGTCCATCCACTCGTTGGCCTCGATCAAGGCACGCAGCGCGGCCTGGTGCGTATTCGGATGTTTCTCCGCCCAGCTCTCGAGTACGCCGAACACCTTCTCTGGATTGTTGTTCCAGATCTCGTAGTTGGTCACCAGGGTCTTGCCGATCCCCATGTCCACCGCACGCATGTTCCAGGGCTCGCCCACGCAGTAGCCATCCATGTTGCCCGCGCGCAGGTTGGCCACCATCTGGGGTGGCGGGATCACGACCAGGCGTACATCCCGATCCGGATTGATCCCGGACGCGGCCATCCAGTAGCGCAGTTCATAGTTGTGCGTGGATACGGGGAACACCATGGCGAAGGTCATCGGGGCACGGCCAGCTGCCTGGTCGGCATCAATGACCTTCTTCAGGGCGCGCGCGGAAATCGGCCGTTCGTTCATGGCCTCGGGATCGGCCTCGACCATCCGGTCGTAGAGCTCGTTGGAAACGGTGATCGCGTTGCCGTTGAGGTCCATGCTGAACCCCGTGATCGTGTTGCGCTGGGTAGCACCCACGCCCAGCGTCGCGGCAATCGGCATTCCCGCCAGCATGTGCCCGCCATCCAGGCTCCCAACGGAGACCTTGTCGCGGATATTGGCCCAGGAAGCCTCCTTGGCCACATGGACGTCGAGACCGTGGCGCGCGAAATACCCCTTCTCCTGGGCAACGACCAGCGGGGCACAGTCGGTCAGGGGGATAAATCCGAACTCCAGGCTGGTCTTTTCCAGCCCTTCGGATCCCCCGGCATAGGCCGCCGCCCGGAAAAAGTCCGGATGCATCCCCAAGGCGGCGCCACCTGCCAGAACGCCGCCGGCCTGAAGGAAGCGCCGGCGCGACAGGCCGGCGGTCTTTTTCGTGTCATTCGTGTGATCGGTCATTGCGGGTTCACTCCCCTTGTCAGCAAACACATCCCAAAAACGAAAAAAGGCGCCGCATCAGCCCGGCCGCGTTTGCAGCCGGGTGATGGACGCCTTTGTCCAGTCCCATCGGAGGCCCGGTCACCGGGTCTCCCTGTTGTCAGGCGACGAACCGCCGTTGGCTCGTCTTACCGATACTCCTGCAGGAGGTGTGCCAATTCGCCGTTACGAATCGACCCCGCGAGGCACAATCGCGCCATGGCACGGGAAAATCGGATGGTTTCGAACATCGGGTCGAACGTTTGCGGGAAGCCCGAAGTCCCGAAGCCGATCCCGGAGGCACCAACCTGGGGCGCGCTGGCGGTGCAGATGAACCGGGCTGGTGCACTACCTGTAGGAGCCGCCCTGGCGGCGAAGCCCCTGCCAGTGTCCGCCACGGGCAGGGGCTTCGCGGGCAAGCCCGCTCCCACAGGGGCACCCCCACCGGCATCCCTTTCCCAAGGCTGGCTACAGGCCGCCCTTGCCCAGCAGATCGGACATCGCGACGGTCGCCTCGGCGACCTCGGCCAGGCGCCGGTTCTGGTTCATCGCCGTCTGGCGCAGGAGCTTGTAGGCCTGATCCTCGCTGAGGCCACGGTGCTGGATCAGCAGGGCCTTGGCACGCTCGATGGTCTTGCGCTCGGCCAGGGCCTGGCGTGCCGCATGCAGCTCGTCCTCCACCGACTGCAGCCGGGCCGCCTGGCGCTGCACCAGGTCCATCACCGAGTGTCCGACGATCGGTACGTTGAGTGCGGCATCGCCCTCCTCCTGCGCGGGCTCCAGGCCCTCCGGCGCGCCGAAGAACACCGCATACGGGACGCTGTCGCGCAGTTCCGACTCGGCGAGTTGCGCGACCCGGTCACGCACCGCGCCGAGGTCCGCGCGATCCGCCGTGATGCGTGCCGAGCAGCACTCGTTCAGGTGCATCTCCAGCAGATCCTCGATCTCCTTCATCGCGTCGATGCGCGCGGTGGTACAGGCAAACCATTCCTCGGCCCGGGCGGGGTCGTGGTGCCCGGAGGCCTCGGTACAGGCCCGGCGGCGCAGACGCTCGATGTCGGCGGCGAAGGCCGCCGTCTGCAGCTCGCGCCAGGCGGCACAGGCCGGCGGTGCCGCGAACTCGGAGAAGATGCGGAACGCCCGTTCCTGGGCATCGATCCGATGGACCAGCGCCTGGCGCAGTTCGGGCTCGAAGTTCGCGGCGCCAAACCCGGCGGCCCCGATCGCGCGCTCCTGCCCTGCCAGTTCCTTGCCCTGCATGAAGTTCAGCAGGGCCACCAGGGCCCGCGAGACCTCGGGATCGGTCGCCGAATCCGCAGCCTCGAACACCAGGGCCATCAGGGCGCGAATCAGCTCGCTGAAGCCGCGGGTCGAGTCCATCGGGCTCAGGGTCAGCTCCAGGACCTCCTCGCGCAGGCTGCCCAGGCCGGACAGGCCATGCAGCGCCAGCGCCATGCGCCCCAGCAGCCGACTGCGGCCATGGGCGCAGGCGTCCGGGGCCAGCCAGCCATCCAGGTGCTCGCGGAACGCGGCCGCGGCGGCGTCCGATTCGGCCCGGTACTGCTCCAGTTCGCGGGTATAGCGCTGGCCGCCGGACCCGATCCAGAGGCTGGAGGCCCCGCGCTCGCGCTGCAGGGCATGCACCAGCGCGCGGATGCGCCCGACCAGCTGCACCGCCTCCAGCAGGCGCTCCAGGCTCACCACCTCGCACTTGCGCGAGGCGACCAGGAAATCGCCAATGGACTCTTCGAGGGAAAAATTCGGGGATGTGTTCTGGGTCATGCTCGTCGTCCGTGAATCACTCCCGGAACAAACAAGCATGCGATGTGCCAGTTCGACCGACTGACAGCGGGGGTACAAACAAAAACGGGCGGGGCATCACGCCCCGCCCGCGGAACGGCACGGCCGATCAGAAGCTCATGGAGCGGTCGAACTCGGCGACGGCCTGGACGTAGTGGCCCATGCCGGCCATCTCGGCGTTCGGCAGGAAGTTGTGCTCGCCGACGTCGCGACCCTTGGCGCAGGCCTCGCAGGCCCAGAACGGGACGCCTTCACTCACCAGCGAATCCACGATGTCCTTCATTGCCGGCATGTTGTGGCCAACGATCTTGTCGTACACGTTGCGGTTGGCGATGTTCACGGCCTCGCCTTGCAGCCAGACGGTCACATCGTGGCCCTGCTGCTTGGCCACATTGGCGGCAATCATGCCAAGCGTGGCGCGGGTCGGGTCGTCGGTACCGGCGGTGACGGCAACAATAAAGCGCATGGGAGTCTCCCGGGGTTGAAAAGGTGCGAAAACGGTAGCGGCCGGCAAGCGGCGCGTCGATTTCCCACAAGCCAGGGAGAAACAATCGGCTCAGGGGGCGCCCTTCGTGGTGAGACTGTTGCGATAGAGCTTGAACGCCATCAACAGCCAGGGCACGGCATGGACGACCAGGTCGAGCACGTCGAGTGGCCGGGTAAGTTCCCCGGCAAACAGCCAGCGCAGTTTCTCCGCGACATGCGGCTCGGGGATCCAGGGGGCCAGGCCGACGGTCGCAACCAGCAGTGCGAACAGCCAAAGGGGGGCCCGATCGACCCAGTGAACGAAGGTTTTCATCGCGCGCATGCTACCCAAGCCTCGTCAGCGCCGCAGCCCGGAGCCGCGATCGTCCTTGCCCGCGCGGACCGGGATGACTAGAATCCGGCCAGCTTCAGGGGAGTAGCGACCCGGGTGGCCTGGCCTCACCGGGGTCTGCATCAACAGATTCGATCCTCCGCCCGGAGGACCGTGGTGCAGACAGCCCCGCCGCCGATGCGGCACCGGGCCCCGCGAGACCTGTGGCATGGCGCCCCGATCCGTGGCCGGGTGGGTGGTGCGATGTCACGTGTCTTGCCCACCCACCCGGCCCGGAAGACCGTCATGGAAGCCCTGCTCGTCTCTACCGTCATCGTCGCCATCGCCGAGATGGGCGACAAGACCCAGCTCCTCGCCCTGCTCCTGATCTGCCGCTACCAGCAGACCTGGCCCATCATCTGGGGCATCGTGGTGGCCACGCTGGCCAATCACTTCCTGGCCGCGCTGGTGGGCGTGTGGATCGGCGCCAGCATCCCGGAGGACTGGCTGCGCTGGGGTCTGGGGATCGGGTTCATCGTGATGGCCGCCTGGGTACTGGTCCCGGATGGCGAGGACGAGCTGCCGGCCGCGTCGAAACACGGCGTGTTCTGGACCACCACGGTGCTGTTCTTCCTGGTCGAGATGGGCGACAAGACCCAGGTCGCCACCGGCGCGCTGGCCGCGACCTTCGACAGCCTGCTCCTGGTCGTGATCGGTTCGACCATCGGCATGGTATTGGCGAATGCCCCGGTCGTCTGGCTGGGCCAGCGCTTCGCCTGCCACCTGCCGCTGCGACTGCTACGCGCGCTCGCCGCCCTGCTGTTCTTCGCCCTCGGCCTCGGGGTCCTGCTCGCCTGGGTCTGAGGGAGACACTGAAGTCATTGGCGCCTCGGTGTGCAGTGTCTTCTGGCCCAGCCAGATGCGGCGCACCAGGCGCGGCAGCAGCAACAGCAGCGCCAGCACCGCGAGCAGGGCCAGCCCCAGCTGGACCCCGCTGTCGGCGCCACTGGCCATCTCCCGGGTGGCGTGCCCCAGCCAGGCATAGGCGAACAGGCTGGGGATCAGGGCCAGCATGGTGGTCAGCGCGAAGACCGGCAGCGGCAGACGCACCAGCCCCAGGGCATAGTTCGTCGGGGCGAACGGAAACACTGGCACCAGGCGGGTCAGGGCCACGACCCGCCAGCCCTCGGCCTCCACATCCGCCCGCAGCCGCGTGCTGCGCGGCCCCATGCGCGGGGCCAGCCAGGGCTGCAGCCAGGTACGCGCCAGCAGGAAGGCAATGACCGCCGCCAGGGTCGCTGCCAGCAGGCTGAGGGCGGCGCCGGTGAAGGGGCCGAACAACGCCCCGCCCAGCAGAATCCAGAAGGTACTGGGCAGCGGGAACAGGGCCAGCAGCATGAAGGCCAGCACGAATACCAGATAGGCACCCGCACCCCAGCCCCGCAGCCAGGCCTCCACCTCGCCCAGCGGGAAGCCAAGGCTCGGCCACTCGGTGGTCAGCAGGATCCACGCCAGCGACACGCCGAACAGGATCGCCGCCACCGTCAGCCACCGCTTGTGATGCCGGATGCGCAACCCGGTCAGCCCTCCGCGCCGGGGTTGTCGCCCGCGTCGCGCAGACGGTCCAGGCGCTCCGCCAGCGCGCGCTCGGTGCCGTCCCGGCGCGGGCTGTAGAAGCGCTCGTCTTCCAGACCCTCCGGCAGGTAGACCTGCCCGCGGGCGAAGCCATCGGGCTCGTCGTGATCGTAGCGGTACCCGGCCCCGAAGCCTTCCGCGCGCATCAGCTCGGTCGGCGCGTTGCGCAGATGCAGCGGCACGCCCGGGCTCCCGGTCTCGCGGATCGCCGCGCGCGCCTGGTTCAGCGCAACGTAGGCACTGTTGCTCTTGGGTGCGGCGGCCAGTTCGATCACCGCCTGCACCAGCGCCAGGTCGCCCTCCGGCCGGCCCAGGCGTTCCAGGGTCTGCCAGGCCGCGAGCACCCGCGCGCCCAGCCCGACTGCGGCCAGGCCGATGTCCTCGTAGGCCATGCGCAGCAGCCGCCGGCCCAGGTAGTCCGGATCGCAACCGGCATCCAGCATACGGGTCAGCCAGTACACCGCCGCGTTGGGGTCGGAACCGCGCACCGACTTGTGCAGGGCAGAGATCTGGTCGTAGAAGGCATCGCCCTGGCGGTCGAAGGCCAGGGACTGCGCGCCCATGACCGCGCGCAGGGCGTCTCCGGTAATCGCCCCGTCGCGGGCCAGGTCGGAGGCGGTCTCCAGCCAGTTCAGGGCACGCCGGGCATCCCCGTCCGCGGCCCGCGCCAGGCGCTGACGCTCCTCCGGGTCCAGCGTCAGGCCACGCCCGCCCAGACCCCGCTCCGGATCCTCCAGGGCGCGCTCGATCAGGGACTCGACCGCTTCCGCCCCCACCGCCTCCATGCGATACACCCGCGCCCGCGACAGCAGCGCGCTGTTCAGGGCAAACGACGGATTCTCGGTGGTCGCGCCGACGAAGGTCAGCGTGCCGTCCTCGATATGCGGCAGCAGCGCATCCTGCTGGCCCTTGTTGAAGCGATGGATCTCGTCGATGAACAACAGCGTGCCGACCCCATTGCGCCGGCGCGCCTTCGCGGACTCCACGACCGCACGAACGTCCTTCACCCCGGCCAGTACGGCGGACAGCGTGACCAGTCGCTGGGCCCCGGCCGCCGCCACCAGCCGCGCCAGCGTGGTCTTGCCGCAGCCGGGCGGGCCCCACAGGATCATCGACGGCGTCTGGCCCTGCTCGATCGCCTGGCGCAGGGCGGCATCCGGGCCCACCAGGTGGTCCTGACCGACCATCTCGTCCAGCCGCGCCGGACGCATGCGTTCGGCCAGCGGCGCGGTCGGGTCGGGGCCCGCGGGGGACGGCTCCGGTTCGGGTTCGGGCGACGCCATGTCCGGATCCGGGCCGAACAGATCACCTTCGGGGGAATCGCTCATAACGGAGATTGTAACCCTTCGGGCGAAAACCCTTTTTTCACCACGAAGCGCACGAAGGCACGAAGAAGGTCAAGGCCGGATTGCACCACGGAGGGCACAGAGAACACGGAGAAGAGCTGTTGTTGGCGTTGCAAACTCCACAGCAAAGAGGATGTACGAACGCTCCGGCCGGAATGACAGCGCGCAGGGCGTCCGTCCAGACACACCATGACGGATGGTTCGGCGTTGCGGGGTGGTCGGGATTACACCAACGTCGTCACGTAGCCCGGGCCGTCGGCATTCAGGCCAAAGCGCCACAGTTCCTGCGCCCTCCTTGCAGTCTACCCACCCTCCTGCAAAAGCCCTTGACCTTCTTCGTGCCTTCGTGCGCTTCGTGGTGAATAACAGGGCGCGGGCTTGGTTACGGGCGGTAGATGTCGGTGCCGGAGGGTGGGTCGAAGGTGAAGATGGCCGGGTCGAGGTCGGCGTTGCGCTCGGTCTCGTGGAAGCGGATAACGGTCTCCTGGCCGAAGATGTCGCGGAAGGCCATGCGGGTCAGATCCCCCTCCGCGGTCAGGTCCAGGTCCAGGCTGGTGAAGTCGGCCTGCTCGTTGCGCGGCACCAGCACCAGGCGCAGGGCGTCGCCCCCCGGCACCGGGCGCAGCGACATGCGGAAGTGTTCGTCGAGACGTTCCGGCTGAGTGATCGCGGCGATCGGGGTCGCATCGAAGGCATCGCCCAGCGGGCGCACCGTGGCCTGCGACAGGTCCGGGTCGTACATCCACAGGTCCTGGCCGTCGGAGACGATGGTCTGCGGGAACGGCTCGGTCACCTCCCAGTGCAGGCGGTTGGGCATGCCCAGCTGCATGCGCCCGTCGGACTCCTGCAGCACGTACCCCGTGTCGTCGCGCACCGTCTGGGTGAAAACGGCGGAGAAGCTCTCCAGCCCGTCGACAAAGCGATCCAGCGCGGCGCGGGCATCCGCAGCGGGCGTGCGGTCAGCCGCCTGCACGGCGCCGGCGAACAGCACGGTCGCGACGACCACGGCCACCAGCAAGCGGGGAAGAAGACGAACGTTCATGCAAGCTCCGGAAGGATGGTTGACCTCATCCTGCGCCCGGTCGCTTAACCGGGCGTGAATGTATCGTTCGGGGATGGCGCACCACGTCACCGATCGGGAACATGGACCCTGTCGCTGCGCCGGGGTTCAAGGTGCTCAGTCGTTCGGCCCGGGCACCAGGACCTCGCGGTTACCATTCGACTGGACGGGGCTGACCAGGCCGGCAGCCTCCATGTCCTCGACCATGCGCGCAGCGCGGTTGTAGCCGATTTTCAGTCGACGCTGAACGAACGAGATCGAGGCCTTGCGCGACTCGATCACTACCTGCACCGCCTGGTCATACAGCGGATCCGACTCGCTCTCGCCCCCCTCGGGCGACTCCAGCCCGGGGATGCTGGCCGCACCCGCCTCGGGCTCCTCGAGGATCGCCTCGTTGTAGTCCGGCTCGCCGGTGGACTTCAGGTACTCGACCACCTGATGTACCTCGTTGTCGCCGACGAAGGCACCATGCACGCGCTCCGGCATCGCCTTGCCCGGCGGCAGGTAGAGCATGTCGCCGTGGCCCAGCAGGTGCTCGGCCCCCATCTGGTCGAGGATGGTGCGCGAATCCACCCGCGAGGAAACCTGGAAGGCGATGCGGGTCGGGATATTCGCCTTGATCAAGCCGGTGATGACGTCCACCGACGGACGCTGGGTCGCCAGGATCAGGTGGATACCGGCGGCGCGGGCCTTCTGCGCCAGGCGCGCGATCAACTCCTCGACCTTCTTGCCGACCACCATGATCATATCGGCAAACTCGTCGACCACGATCACGATAAACGGCAGCGGCTCCAGTTCCGGCGCCTCGGTCTCGGTAATCGCCTCCTCGGGCTTGAACAGCGGGTCCTTCAGGGGCTCGCCGGCCGCCTGGGCATCGCGCACCTTCTTGTTGTAGCCGCCGATATTGCGCACGCCCATTGCCGACATCAGCTTGTAGCGGCGTTCCATCTCCGCCACCGCCCAGCGCAGGGCGTTGGAGGCATCCTTCATGTCGGTCACGACCTCGCACAACAGGTGCGGGATGCCTTCGTAGACCGACAGCTCCAGCATCTTCGGGTCGATCAGGATCAGCCGGACCTCGTCCGGGGTCGCCTTGTACAGCAGCGACAGCAGCATGGCGTTCACGCCCACCGACTTCCCGGAACCGGTCGTCCCGGCCACCAGCAGGTGCGGCATCTTCGCCAGATCGGCCATCACCGGGGCACCGCCGATATCCTTGCCCAGCGCCATGGTCAGCGGCGACTTGTTCGAGTCGAACAGGTCGGAGCGCAGGATCTCGGAGAGCGCCACGATCTCGCGATTCTCGTTCGGGATCTCCAGGCCCACCGTGGACTTGCCCGGGATCACCTCGACGATGCGCACCGCCATCACCGACAGCGAACGCGCCAGGTCGGTGGACAGCCCGGAGATACGCGAGGCCTTGACCCCGGCGGCCGGTTGCAGTTCGAAGCGCGTAATCACGGGGCCCGGCTGCACCGCGACCACCTCGACCTCCACGCCGAAATCCTTCAGCTTCAGCTCGACCAGCCGCGACAGCGCCTGCAGCGACTCCTCCGAAAAACCTTCGGGCGGCGGTGGCGGCTCGTCCAGCAGCGACAGCGGCGGGTGCGGATCGGCCCCGCTGCCCTCGGTGAACAGCGGGACCTGCTTCTCCTTCTGCACGCGCGGGCTGGGCGGCGGCGTCTCGATGCGCGGCTCTACCCGCGAGGGCGGCCGCTTCTCGGTGCGCTTGCGTTCCTTTTCCACGCGGGTCTCGCGCTCGGCGCGTTCGCGGGCGCCGATACGCCGGTCACGGGCTGAGTCGATCGCCGCGCGGGTCCGCTCCCAACCGCGCACGGCCAGCTGGCCAAGACGGTCCATCAGCAGAAACCAGGACAACCCAGTGAACAGGGTCACCCCCGCGAGGAACAGCGCCAGCAGGACCAGCGTGCCACCCACCAGGCTCAACCCGGCGACCGCCCAGCCACCGAACAGATCGCCCAGGATGCCGCCGGCATGCACCGGCATGCCGCCCGGCATCAGGTGCAGCGCGGCCAGCGCCGACCCGGCGATCAGCGCCACGATCAGCGCCAGGCCCCGCACGGTCAGCTCCATCGGGCTGGCGATCTGCGCCTCGCGGCGATGCCGGAACAGCCACCAGCCAATGCCGGCGACCGCCAGCGGGATCAGGTAGGCCAGATAGCCCAGCAGGTGAAAGGCGATATCCGCGAACCAGGCCCCGGTGGTACCGCCGAGATTGCGCAG
Organism: Thioalkalivibrio sp. ALE9; assembly: GCF_000377445.1. Classification (NCBI taxonomy): domain Bacteria; kingdom Pseudomonadati; phylum Pseudomonadota; class Gammaproteobacteria; order Chromatiales; family Ectothiorhodospiraceae; genus Thioalkalivibrio; species Thioalkalivibrio sp. ALE9. Next base: position 160,275 of record NZ_KB898126.1, on the reverse strand, counting down.
GCCCTCGCCGTCGCCGGTGGTCGACCACGCCGCATCGCCGGGGTGATAGCTGGCCAGCGCCACCAGCAGATAGAGCGCCAGCATGCCGAAGATCAGCAGCGCGCCCTCGCGCAGCCCGCGCAGCAGCTGCCCGCTCAGGCTCGGCGGGGCCACCGGCTCCGCCGTCTTCTTGCCCTTGCCCCCGGTCTTGGCCTTGCTTGCGGCCATGCACTCCCCACTGGTCAGGCCCGCGCCGCGGGCAACTCGAATCATCGCGCAGTTTACCGGTTAAACCGGCGTTCGTGGGCGCGCCCGGCCCGGGCTGCGAACCGGTTCCGGGTCGGCGGACCAGATCCATCCCTCGCGCGCGGCGATCGCGGCCTCGTCTGCCGTCGGCGCAACCGCCTGCCCGTCCAGAAAATCGGCCCCGGCCAGTACGCACAGCACGGCATCCACCACATCGTCAGTGACATCGTCCAGGTCCGGCACGGACACCTCGAAGGACCCCGGAAGCCGGGCTCGGACGTCGACCCGAGTCTCCCAGCCTCGGACCTTGCGCAAGGCGGCCGGATACACCTCGATCGCGGTCGAATCGGCAATCGGCCCGGCCACCCTGGGCAGCGGAAGCGACTGCCCGCTGTGGTCGCGCAGGGCCTGCAACAGGTTGACCGCCGCCAGCGCGGTGCGCGCGATGAAGTTCGCCCCCACCTCCAGCGGGCGTTTGCCAAGGCGCTCCCGGATCACCCGGTCTGTATGACGGTGGAACATTGCATCGGCGTGCGCCGCGATGCCCGCCCCGGCCTGGTGCCCGGCCAGCTCGCTTGCCAGGCTCGATGGCCAGCCAAGCGGCGCATCCAGGCACAGCAGAACGGGTTCCGGCGTATCCATCCAGCCGCCCAGGATCGCGGCGGGCGGTTCAGTCGGGGATGCGCGCCGTGCCGCCTCCAGACGCAGAACCCCGCCGGACCAGCGGGCCAGAGCCAGGCCCGTCTTGCGTGGCTGGGTCGCACAATCGACCCCGATGATGCGGACGGTGCCGCTCACGGCCGCCGGCCCCAGACCGCGAACACCGGATCGGCATGCCCCAGTCGCCCGGCATACAGGTCGTCCGGGGGTCTCGGCAGCCCACGCAGGGAGAAGGTCGACAGATCCACGAAGCCGGCGCGCAGAAAGACGTCGAGGACCAGCCCCATGCGCTCGAAGTCGTACAGCGGCTCCCAGGCCGCGATCGCCTTGGTCGGAAAGCAGCGATCGGAGAACGTGACCATGAACACCCCGTCCGGGCGCAGCACCTCGCGTACCGCGCGGAACACCGCCTCGGGCTGCGTCAGATACTCGACCGACGCGGTACAGACCACGGCATCGAAGCTCGCCGCCGCATATGGCAGTTCCGGACGGAGGTTCAGGTCGTGCACCAGGGATGACGTCAGCCGGGGGTTGTCCGCCAGCTCCTCGGCGTTCATGCCCAGCCCGATCACGGCTTCCGGCGACTCGACTCGGTCCAGGTGGGACTCCCAGCTGCTCATCAGGTCGAGCACCCGCGCACCCGCCGGGATGCAGGAGGCATACAGCGCGGCGATCTCGGACCGCGCGGTCGCGTCCAGGTGGTGCACCCGGCGCGGCTCGGCATAGAACACCGCATCGGACTCCGGGTCCTCGCGCCCCAGCGCCCCGTCGGCCCAGAAGTCGGTCGGCCGTCCACGCCAGCGGGCCTGCATGCCCGGCCCGCGGGCCGTCAGCAGCCGGGCAACATCCACCGTCCGCTCATCGTCGCGCCCAACCTCGTGGCGCGCCATAACCCGCGCCTGCAGCCGCAGGTCGTGCCCTGCCAGCGGATGATTCAGATCCGCCACCAGGTGATCACCCTCCAGCGCCCCGATCCGGAACAGCTCGCGATCCCCGGCCTCGATCCCCGCATAACCGGCAAGGAACGCACGCGGGTAGAAACGCCCCGCACGGGGCTCCACCCGGCGATGCCGGCGCAGGTCCCGGTTGAATGCCGACGCCGGGAGCTCCAGCACGCGGTCGGGCTCCTCTTGCGGAACCAGGGCCGCGGCGGCCTCGCGGGAGGCCTCGTGCACCGCCCCCGCGCCCGAGCCGCGCAGGGCGGCCCCGAGATCGCCCGGCCAGCGGTCCCGTTCCAGCTCCAACCACGGCAGGAACAGACACTCCCGGTGACGGGCCTCGGCACTCGCCCAGTCCAGCGTGAAGCCGACATCCACCGCCATTCCCTGCGTCGGTCGCGCTTCACTGTTATTCGGATTGGCGAATGGATCCCGCATGAACACCCTCCCGTAGACTGCCTCGTTGACGATCTCCCGGTTATGGTACGGGCAAGCGCCCACCGGATGTCCGCATGCCCCGCACCCTCTGCTCGCCCCCGTTTGTTTCGCTGCTGGCCGGCGCAGTGTTCGTGTTCGCCACGTTGCTGAGCCTGCCGTCCGCTCAGGCCGAGGGAGATGGGGCCCGCGGCATCGGCGCCGATTCGACCCTGCGCGTGGGGACGCGCTTCGTGCCACCGTTCGTGATTGCGCCGGAGGAGCCGGGCGCCGCTCCTTCCGGCATTGCCATCGAACTGTGGGAGCGGGTCGCGGAACGCATGGAACTGGACTCCAACTACCGGGAGACCAGCCTCGAGGGACTCATCGAGGGCCTGGGGGATGACCGTATCGATATCTCGGTCGCGGCCCTAACCGCGACCGCTGAACGCGCCGAACGGGTCGACTTCACCCATCCGTACTACAGCACCGGGCTGTCGATTGCCGTGCCCCAGCAGGGCAACCCGGTCGCCGGGGCCCTGCGCGCGTTCATCTCCATACCTTTCCTGATGGTCATCCTCGCGCTCTCCGGACTGCTCCTGCTGGTGGGTGCGCTGCTGTGGCTGTTCGAACGCCGGCGCAACGCTGACGAGTTCGGCGGCAGTGCCGCACAAGGGCTCGGCTCCGCGTTCTGGTGGGCCGCCGTGACCATGACCACGGTGGGCTATGGCGACAAGGCCCCGCGCACCCTGCCCGGCCGCGCGATTGCGCTGGTCTGGATGTTCGCGGCGCTGATCCTGGTCTCCACCTTCACCGCCGCCATTGCGACCACGCTGACGGTCAGCTCGCTGGATACCGGCATCCAGAATGTCTCCGACCTGGAGGGCCAGCGCATCGCCACCATCGGCGGCTCCAGTGCCGCCGCCTGGCTGGACGACCAGGGCTTTGCCTACCGTGACCATGCGGACCTCGCCACCGCACTGGGCGCAGTCGCCGAGGGCCGGGCCGACGCCATGGTCTACGACGCTCCGCTGCTGCGCTATCAGGTCCGCGAGCACTTTGCGGGGCAACTGGAGGTCCTGCCGGTCGAGTTTCTGCGCCAGGACTATGCCCTGGCCCTGCCCCAGGGCTCGCTGCTGCGCGCCCCGATAAACGTCGCTATCCTCGAGATTCTGGAATCCGACGAATGGCAGCGCGTGCTGCGGCGCTATCTCGGCAACTGACGGAACCCGTCACGGGGGGGCAGCATCATGGAGGAGACCTTTCTGATCGCGATCGTCGACCAGAACCGCGAGGAGCAGGCCCTGGCCATCGCCGCCGAGGAAGGCGGCGCGGACGGGGCGGTGATCCAGGGTTCGGGCCTCGGTTTCCCCGAGCACATGACCTTTCTCGGCGTGACCTACCAGGGCAACGAGTCGGTCTGCATCTGGCAGCTGGATACCGCGCGCGCCGAACGCATTGCGCAGCGCCTGAACCTGGAGCTCGACCTGTTCCAGCCCTACAACGGGCTTGCCTTCACCCTGGACGTGAACGCCCTTCAGGGCATGGAGTTCGTCGGCCACCTGACCACCACGCCCTGACGCCCCCGGATACGGAGACTCTGCCATGCAATTCGTTCTGCTCGCCGCCGTCATCCCGCGCAGCCTGGCCGACCGCGCGATCGAGATCGTTCAGCGCGACGGGGCCGCCGGCCTGACCCTACTGGATGCCCAGGGCATCGCCCAGCTACGGCGCAACCCGGTCATGGACCTGAAGGACACCTCCGGCCGCAAGGTGCTGCTGATGGTGCTGGAGTCCAGCCTTGCCCGGCGCATGCTAGACCACCTGGACGCGGAACTGGAACTGAGCCGACTGGGCAACGGGTTTGCCGTGACCCTGCCGATCAAGGACATCGCCGGCATCAAGCCGGAACAGATCGAGCACCTGCGCAAGACGCTCGGGAAACACTGAACGCGGCTCAACGCCAGGGCGGCTCCACGCCCTCGACCCGGTACTCGCGGCCCAGCGCGCGCAGCAGGCTGAAGCAGCAGAAGACCAGGATGATTGCCACTGGCAGCCCGGCGGTCAGGGAGCCGGTCTGCAGGCTGTCCAGCGCGCGCTCGCCGCCGACGATCAGCAGCGTCGCGGCCACCGCCCCCTCGGTAATCCCCCAGATCACCCGCTGGCGCTTCGGCGAGTGCTTCGAACCGCGCGAGATCAGTGCATCCACCACGTAGGTGCCGGAGGCCGACGAGGTGATGAAGTAGGTCGCGATCAGCAGGGTCGCCACGCCGGAGGCGATCGTGGTCCAGGGCAGCTGCGCGAGGGTTGCGTACAGGGCCACGGTGGTGTCCTCGGCGACCGCCGCGGCGATGCCCGCGCCGTCGTCGAACAGCTCCATGTGCAACGCGGTGCCGCCGAAGATCGCCATCCAGGCGAACACGAACAGGCTGGGCAGGGCGAGCACGCCGACGATGAACTCGCGGATGGTGCGCCCGCGCGAGATGCGCGCGATGAAGATGCCGACGAACGGCGACCAGGCGATCCACCAAGCCCAGTAGAACATGGTCCAGTCCTTCTGCCACTGCGAGCCGCCGATGGCGTCGGTGTGCAGGCTGAGCTGGATGATCTGCTGCAGATAGCCGCCGGTGGAGTCGAGGAAGAAGCGCAGGATAAACAGTGTCGGCCCGGCGATCAGCACGAACAGCATGAAGCTGACCGCCAGCACCAGGTTGAACACGCTGACCCACTTCAGCCCGCGATCCAGCCCGGAGATCACCGACAGCACCGCCACCGCGGTGATCGCGGTGATGATGCCCACCTGCCACCAGTGCGAGACCGGCATGTCGACCAGCACGTTGAGCCCGGTATTGAGCTGCATCGCCCCGAAGCCCAGCGAGGTGGCCAGCCCGAACAGGGTGCCGAACACTGCAAGGATGTCGATCACATGCCCGATCGGGCCGTAGATGCGATCGCCCAGCAGCGGGTAGAAGATCGAGCGGATGGTCAGCGGCAGGCGGTGCCGGAAGCTGAAATAGGCGACCGACAGCCCCAGCACCACGTACACCGCCCAGGCATGCAGGCCCCAGTGGAAGAAGGTGTAGACCATCGCCTGGCGTGCGGCCGCGTCGGTCTCGCCATCGCCGGTCGGCGGGTGCTGGTAGTGCAGGATCGGCTCGGCCACACTCCAGAACACGAGGCCAATCCCCATACCGGCGGAGAACAGCATCGCGAACCAGGCGGCAAAGCCGAACTCCGGCCGGTCGTCCGGCTGCCCCAGCCGGATCACGCCATAGCGGCTGAAACCCAGCCAGATCAGGAAGCCGAGGAAAAAGGTCACCACCAGCAGGTAGCCCCAGCCGAGATACTCGGTGATGAAGCCGTGGATGCTGGCGAACACCTCGCTGGCCGTGGACGGGAAGATCACCCCGAAGGCGACGAACACCACCACCATGATCGCGGAGGCGGTGAACACCGTCGGGTTCACCGTGGCGAAGAAGGCCTCCGGGCGATAGTGGCTCATGCCGCGGCCTCCGCGCGGGCCGGATCAGCCCGGCGCATCGGGATCCGTGCCCTCGTCGGCGGAGCACAGCGCCCCGGTGAGATCCGCCTCGTCCAGCACGTGCCCCTCGGCCACGGCATCGAACTGGCTGCGGGTCGCCCCCGCCTCCAGCTCCAGCTCGGCATCCAGCGCCAGCAGGCGGAAGCGGTAGTGATGACAGCCCTCCGGCGGTACCGGGCCGAGATAGCCGACCTTGCCGAAGGCATCCATCCCCACGCGCCCCTCGCGGGGCAGGTGCAGGGCATCCACGCAATGCGTATCCGGCGGCAGGTTCCAGACCAGCCAGTGAGTGACCTCCCCCAGCGGCGAATCCAGGTCCTCCAGGATCAGCGCGAGGCTGCGCGCGCCCGCCGGCACCTCGCGGATCTCCAGTTGCGGCAGCTCGTTGGCATCCCGCGCCGAGACCTCGACCGGCATCCGTTCTCCGTCAGCAAACGCCGGACTGCTCAATCGCATGGCCCGCATCCTCCTCCATGACCCGATTACAGGCTCGCCCGCGGCCGAGGGCGGGTCAAGCCGTGCGTCGGACAATCCGGGGCCGGATTGATCGGGATCAAGCCCGGACACTTTGACTGCCCATCGCACCCGCGTCCCGCGTACACTTCTCCCCATGGCACAACTGACCTTTCAGGGGGCGACCGGCGAGGTCACCGGATCGCGTTATCTCCTCGAGACCGACGACGCCCGCGTCCTGCTGGAATGCGGCATGTATCAGGGCAACAGCGATGCGGACGAGGCGAACCGCGCCCCGCTCGCCGAACTGGCGGAAAGCCTCGACGCGGTGGTGCTGTCACACGGCCACCTCGACCACTCGGGGCTCCTGCCCAAGCTGGTGCGCGATGGCTACCGCGGCCCGATCTACTGCACGCCGGGCACCGAGGAACTGCTCGAGATCATGCTCGAGGATGCCGCGTTCGTAATGAGCAAGGACATCGAGTGGGAGAACAAGTGGCGCCGGCGGGCGGACAAGCCGCTGCTGGAGCCGGTCTACGACATCGATGATGTCGCCACCACCCTCGGGCTGTGCGAGGCCGTGCCCTACGGCCAGGCGCGCAAGATCGCGGGCGGGATTGGCCTGACCTTTCGCGATGCCGGGCATATCCTCGGCTCCGCGATCGTGGACCTGATCGTGCCCGCTGGCGGTCGCGACCGGCACCTGGTGTTCTCGGGCGATCTCGGCAATGCCGACGCCGTGCTGATGCACGAGCCCGCGCGCCCGGAACACGCCGACCACGTGCTGCTGGAGAGCACCTACGGCGACCGCGACCACCGCCCGATGGAGGAGACGGTCGAGGAGTTCGCGCAGGTGCTGGCCGAGGCCGACAAGAGCGGCGGCAACGTGCTGATCCCGGCCTTCGCGGTCGGCCGCACCCAGGAGGTCCTCTACCACCTGAGCATGTTGCACCACGCCGGGCGCCTGCCGCAGCAAAAGGTCTTCCTCGACAGCCCGATGGCGATCAAGGTCACCGAGCTGTACGCCCGCCTGCGCCGAACGCTGGACCCGGAGGACATGGACCGGCTGCACCAGGCCGCGAATGGGGATCCGGCTGCCTACCTGCCCGGGCTGCAGGTCTGTCGCACGGTGGAAGAATCCATGGCGATCAACCGCATCACGGGCGGCGCGATCATCATCGCCGGCTCCGGCATGTGCAATGGCGGGCGCATTCGTCACCACATGAAATACAACCTGTGGCGGCGCGAGGCGCACCTGGTGATCGTCGGCTTCCAGGCCGCCGGCACGCTCGGGCGGCGTCTGGTGGATGGCGCCGAGAAGGTCAAGCTGCTGGGCGACGAGGTCGCGGTGAACGCCAAGATCCATACCCTGGGCGGCTTTTCCGCTCACGCCGGGCGCAGCCAGCTGCTCGACTGGGCACGCGGCTTTCAGGACCAGCCGGTGTTCCATCTGGTCCACGGCGAGCCGGAGGCGCGCGAGGCCCTGGCCGCCAGCCTGCGTGACGAGCTGGGGGCCGAGGCGCGTGTGCCCGCCTTCGGCGAGACCATCACCCTGTAACGCCGCATCCCCACAGCTGCGATGCCGGAGGCCGAAGCCGTCAGCACCTACGCCCTGATCGCCGGTTTTCTCGGCGGTCTCGGCCTGTTCCTGCTCGGGATGACCCTGCTGACCGACGGCCTGAAGACCGCCGGCGGCAAGGCGTTGCAGCATATCCTCGGGCAATGGACCCGCACCCGGCCGCGCGCCCTCGCCTCGGGCATGGGCGTGACCGCACTGGTGCAGTCCTCCAGCGCGGTCACCGTGGCCACCATCGGCTTCGCCAACGCCGGCCTGCTGACGCTCGGACAGTCGGTCTGGGTGATCTTCGGCTCTAACGTCGGCACCACCATGACCGGCTGGCTGGTCGCGCTGATCGGCTTCAACATCCGCATTGAGGCCTTCGCCCTGCCGGCGATCGGCATCGGCGCCCTGCTCTACCTGTTCATGAAGGCCGCGCGGCCGCGCTACCTGGGCCTGGCCCTGGCCGGCTTCGGCCTGCTGTTCTTCGGCATCGACGTACTGCGCGAGGCCTTCGAGGGGCTTAGTGCCACCTTCGACCTCGGCGCGCTGGCCCGCCCCGGCTTCCTCGGGCTGGTCATCATGGTCGGCATCGGCGCGCTGCTGACCGTGCTGATGCAGAGCTCCTCGGCCTCCATGGCCATGGCCCTGACCGCCGCGATGAGCGGTGCGGTCCCGCTGGAGGCGGCCGCCGCGGCCGTGATCGGCGCCAACCTCGGCACCACGGTCAAGGCGCTGCTGGTGGTGATCGGCGCGACCCCGAACGCCAAGCGCGTCGCCGCAGCCCATGTGATCTTCAACGGCCTGACCGCAATCGTCGCGCTGCTGATCCTGCCCTGGTTTCTGGCCGCGATCGCCTGGATCTGGGGCAGCACCGGCGAGGCCCCGGCCCCGGCGGTGCTGCTGGCGCTGTTCCATACCGCATTCAACCTGCTCGGGGTAGCGCTGATGATCCCGGTCGCCCCGCCTATGATCCGCTGGCTGCAGGGCCGCTTCCGCACCATCGAGGAAGACATCGCCCATCCCCGGTATCTGGACCGCAGCAGTTCCGGGGTACCGGATCTCGCCCTGCAGTCGCTGATCCAGGAGACCGAACGCCTGGCCGACATCGGCCACTCGATGGCGCGCGAGGCCCTGCAGACCGCACCGCCGGCGGCCGGCATCCTCGACCGCCGGCGCCTGGCCGCAGAGCAGCTGACCCAGTCCATCGCGGAGTTCGCGGCGCACACGGCCAACCACCCGATGCCGGAACAGGTTGGCCATGACATCGCCGAGGCCGTGCGCATCGCCCGCTACCACCGCGAGGTCGCCATACTGGCCGACGAGATCGCCGACCTGCGCCGCCAGTCCAGCGGCGAGGAGCGCCCGATCGTGACCGAGCAGCGCCGCGCCTGGCAGGAACAGGCGATACGCGCCCTGGACCTGTGCAACCTGGAGGCGGATGACGTCGACAATGGCCATGATCTGGCCGCCGCCGAGGCTGTGGACACGGTGGAGACCACCTACGCCGAACTGAAGGCCGCCCTGCTGCGCGAGGGTACCTTCGGCTCGCTGAGCATGGCCGAGATGGAACGCCAGCTGCGGATCATCAGCATGGCGCGGCGCCTGGTCACTCAGGCGGCCAAGGCGCGTCACCACACCGAGGCGCTGAAAGACCAGATCCGGGGGCTGCGCAAGGGAAACACGGATTGATGCACACGCTCGCGTTGGCAATGGAGAACGCATGATCGACCGGGACACGCTGCAGGACGCGATCGCGAACCACCGGGCCGAGGCCCTGACCTTTGACGGGCTGGAATACGCCCGGCTGCTGGAACCGGTGAACCACTACCCGCGTGGTTCCGTGGTGCTGCCGGACGGCTCGGTGGTGCCCGGCTACCCGGCCATTGGGCGGATCCAGTCACTGGAGGCCGGCTTGCCGCGCCAGTTCGAGCAGCCGTTCTGGGCGGAGGAAAAGATCGACGGCTTCAACGTGCGCATCCTGCGCCGAGACGGCCGGGTCTACGCCTTCAGTCGGGGCGGTTTCGTCTGCGCCTTCAGCACCGACCGGGTGCCCGATTTCGTGGACCTCGCGGTGTTCGACGCCGAACCCGACCTGGTGCTGTGCGCGGAGATCGCCGGACCGGACACCCCCTATCTGGAGGGCTCCACGCCGCGCGTGGCACAGGATGTTGGCCTGTTCGTGTTCGACCTGATGCGGCTCGGCCGCCCCGGCTTCGTGCCGCAGGACGAGAAATTCGCCCTGATGGAACGCCACCAGCTACCCCCGGCACCCCTGCACGGACGGTTCACGCCCGCGGACAGCGCAGCACTGGGACGCCTGATCCGACAACTGGATGCGGAGGGGGCCGAAGGGCTGGTACTGAAGACCGCGGACGGCCAGCACCGCGCCAAGTACGTGGCCGGGGGCTCCTGCATCAACGACATCCGGGTGTGTTCCGAGCAGCTGCTGGACCTGCCGCCGGAATACTTCACCAACCGCCTGACCCGCCTGGCGGTGTTCCTCGCGGAGCATCCCCCCACCGAACCTGCCGCCGTGGAAAGGGAACTGGGCGAGGCCCTGCTGTCCGGACTGGCAACCGCAGTGGACAAGAGCCGGCGCGAGGGACGCGTCGGCCATACCTACCGCTGCCGCTTTCGCGAGCGCGCGGGGGCGCAGCGCTTTGTCGACCACATGCAGGCAACCGGCGGGCGCCACGTGCGTTTCCTGCCGGACACCCCGCGTCAGGAAGAAAGCGGCTACTGGCTGCTGGAGTTCGAACGCCTGTTCGACCGCATCACCGGCACCCTCGCCTCGGCCCTGGCGGGTGACCGGCAATACGACTGAGCCCTTCGCCTGCTTGCAGGCGAACTCGGGAAAGGCCCCGACTTGCGGCCTCAGGCGCCGCCCTGACCGGGGATGCCCGACTCGGAGAGGTTCTCCATCACCTGGCGCAGGTAGTCGGCGGTGACCAGCTTGATGCCCATGCGGTTGCCCAGCTTGCGCATGCCCTCGTCGGCGCTGGCCAGCTCGGCATCCAGCTCCATCGCCAGCAGCACGGCATCGACATCCTCGCGCGAGTCCACCAGGCCTTTGCGCATCGCCTCGCGGAAACGCTCGCGCAGCTGCGTGATCAGCTCCGGGCGCAGCGACTCGGCCGCCCCCGCCTGACGCGTGTGCTCCTCGGCGATGCGCAGGCCGCGGTCGATGCGGGTACGCACCTCGTCGATGAACTCGTAGAGGATGTCGCTCGGCAGGGTCAGGGCGAAACGCCGCGGGGAGCGCACCCAGACCACGGTCTCGAAGTCGGCCGCCAGGGCCTCGAGGTCGCGCATGCCGCGAAACTCCTCGTACACCGACAGCGGCATGTAGAACTCGGCGGGGCAGTGGCGCGCCAGATTGAGAAAGGTCCGCAGGATGTCCTCGGGGTCCTCGCCGAACTGCCCGGCCACATGCGGGTTGGTAAAGACGCTGGTATCCAGCACGAATCGGCGCATCACGACCTCCTGTCGGCTCCCTTCATCATCGGCAGGGGCCGGCAGCCCGTCAACCGGCCCGCCACACCCCGCCCGTGCCAACGCCTGTGGCATAATCGGCGCGTCTTTACCCAGCCGGACACGGATTGCCCTTGGCCACCCGAGCGGAAGTCGAAAAATTCCTGGAGCGCCTGCGCGAGGACCTCGAACGTCACCAGATCGAGATCCCGACCCTGCCCGATGTCTCGGTGCAGGCGCTGTTCATCACCCAGGACGAATCCAGCTCCATCGCCGATCTGGTCAACCTGATCTCGCGCGACACGGCCCTGGCTTCGCGCCTGGTGCGCCATGCCAACAGCCCGGCCTACCGGGGGCTGACCCGCTGCGCCACCATCCGCTCCGCGGTCACCCGCCTGGGCATGGAGCGCGCCCGCCAGACCATCACCGCGCTGTCCATGAAGGAGGTCTTCCAGAGCGGGAACGAGGCCATCCGCATCCGGATGGAAGAGCTGTGGAATCACAGCCTGGAGGTGGCGATCATCAGCTACCTGCTGGCCCGTCGCCACCCCCATCTGGACCCGGATACCGCCCTGCTCGCCGGGCTCGTTCACGACATCGGCATGATCCCGATCCTGCGCCGCGCAGAGAAGACCCAGGAGATCTACGAGGATCCGCGCGCCCTGCAGGCCGCGGCCGATGCCGCGCACGTCGCCATCGGCCGTGCGATGCTGAAGAGCTGGAACTTCGAGCCGGAGATCATCCGCGCCGTGGCCGAACACGAAAACCTCAAGCGCGAGCCGGAGGAAGGCGAACCGGTCAATTACAGCGACATTCTGCAGGCCGCCAACATCGAGAGCCACAACGCCACCCGGCATCGACTGGCCCATATCGACCGCAGCTCGGTCGCCTCCATCCGCCGTCTGGCGGCCAAGCCCGGCACCACCCGGCTGAACTGGGAAGACGACGCAATCGGCCTGGAACACGTCAACCAGATGATCGAATGAACCCCGCGGGGCGCAGGCGGTCTTCTTCATATCGCCCCGGAACGGACGCCCGCATGCCCGCCATTCTCCAGCTCGTCTACGCCTCTCGCGCCACCTTCCGCGAGAACACCTCCAGCCAGGGCATCGAGCCCGAAGTCAGCCGCATCCTGATGCAGTCACGCCAGAACAACCCGCGCAGCGGGATTGTCGGCGCGCTCTATTACGGGGATGGCCACTTCTTCCAGTGTCTGGAGGGCGAGCCCGAGGCCGTACGCGACACCCTGGAGCGGATCCGGCGTGACGATCGCCACGAGGAGGTCCGGGTGCTACGCGAGCAGTCACTGGACAGCCCGGGATTTGGCGAATGGTCGATGAAATACGTCCCGGCAGCGGGGGACGTCCGTCAGCTGCTACAGCGCTTTGGCCAGCGCCAGTTCGACCCCTTCGCCTTCGACGATGACCGTATCGACGCAATGCTGGACCTGCTGCGTCAGGGCCGGGACAACGCACCTGCCGAGGGAGCGGGGTCGACGGGCGGCAAGGCGGAAGATGCCACACGGGGCAGCACCCGTGCGCTGTTCGGGATCGGCCTGGTCGCGGTGGCGATCGTGCTCGGCGTGATAGGAGCCGCGACCTACCTGCTCGTCACGTCGTAGAGGCCTCGGAACATTGCGGCAGCGTGGGCGCCGGGAACGCCTGCTGGATTTGATCACGCCCACCCCACTTGGCCCGGTATAGCGCCTCGTCGGCAACGACCAGCAGATCGGGACCATCCTCCTCGGGATAGTCGGCCGAACACACCATACCGATCGAGATAGTGCAGCCGAAGCGCTCGTCCCGATGGTTGAAATCAAGGGAAGCGAAGTTCCGGCGGATATCCTCGAGCACCCGCCGGGCATTCTCCGCGTCGCACTCCGGCAGCACCGCGACGAATTCCTCCCCGCCATAGCGGCCGATGATGTCGGACTGGCGCAGGCGCTGTCGCAGCAGGGTCGCGATCGACATGATCACCACGTCCCCCACGGCATGCCCGTAAGTATCGTTGACCCTCTTGAAGTGGTCGATGTCGAGCATCGCAAGCGTGACGGGTCGCCCGATCCGGCGGGCGCGCAACACCTCCCGACTGGCGGCCTCCTTGATGCTGGCATGCTTGAGCAGTCCGGTCAGACTGTCTTTGCTGATCCGCTCCTCCAGCTGGCGTGCGCGCGCGATCCGCGAGCGGGCGGCCGCCACCAGTTGCAGGTCGGAAATCGGCTTGGTCAGAAAGTCGTCCGCGCCCCGACCCATGGCCTCGATCTGGCGCTCGATATCGGTTTCCGCGGACAGATACACAATCGGCAGATGGATATAGGCCTCGTGCTGGCGGATCACCCCCGCCAGGTCGGTGCCCGCGTATTCGGGCATATACAGATCCATCAGCACCAGTTCCGGCCGAAAGGCGGCGATCGTATCCATGATCTCGCGCGGCGCATTCAGCACCCGGGCCTCCATCCCGGCCGCGGTCAGTACCAGCTGCATATGCTCGGCAAGATCGCCATCGTCATCCACGATCAGCACCCGTTGCGCCGGCGCACGGCGTTCTTCGAAGATCTGCGAGATGCGGCTCACGAGCCGGGGTACATCCAGCGGTTTCAGGAAATACCCATGCGCACCTAGTTGTACCGCGCGCACACGCGACGGGAAGTCGTCATTCACGGAGATGAAGATCAGCGGGCAATCCAGCGCCTGCACCTGCGGGCAATCCACCAGCCGCTCGGTCGCGTTTTCGCGACCATCTTCCAGCATCACGTCCACGAGCAGCAGATCCGGCTGCTGGTCTTCCACCGCACGCCGGAGCGCGTCGATGCCGTTGAACACCCGAACCTCGTAGTTGAAGGATTCCAGCTGCTGCTTGAGTTGACGGGCCAGTTCCGCGTCGTCCTCGACGAGCCAGATTGCCATGGCGTTGTCAACGGCACTCCGTGCATCCGGCACCCACCGGACCGCCGAGCGCTCCGGGCTTTCGGGCACCGTACGCGCAAGGGCCGCCAGCTCGTTCGCCAGGGACCGCCGAGTCGGCGCATCCAGCGACAATTCCCGCACCTGCAGCCAGTCCCCGATTCGCTGCTCCAGCGCACGGGCTGCCGTGCTCAGCGACGCACAGCCGAAACTGCCCCCGCTGCCGGCCAGCTTGTGCAGACGCTGTTGCAGTTCGTCCAGCACCTCGCGGTCCTGCTCCTTCCCGGCCAACCGGCCCTGCAGAGAACTCAATGCAGCCAGCTCATCCGGGAGGTGTTGCAGATACCGAGCACGCAGTTGTGCCAGGCGGTCCTTCAAGGCCTGCTCGGCGCCAGCACTTGTCATGCCGCCCCCTGCCAGATCCGCCGTACCTCGTCGGAAAGCGTCATGGGGTCGAACGGTTTGGCGATCACGTCACGCGCCCCCAGCGACTTGTAGTGTGCGATCTCGGAGGGCTGCACCTTGGCGGTCATGAACGCCACCGGCACCTCGGCCAGTGCCGGAATCCCGCGCAGGGCTTCCAGAGTCGTGGGACCATCCATCCCGGGCATCATCACATCCAGCAGGACCAGGTCCGGTGCAAAACCCTCGGCCTCGCGTACCGCCTCCTCGCCCGAAGCACAGGTCTTCACGGTGTAACCACCCACCGTCTCCAGGGCCAGTTCGGCAACCGCCTGAATATCCGGCTCGTCTTCGACATAGAGAATGCGTTGCAACTCGGACACTTTCGACTCCCCTGGGGTGAACCGCTACGGGTCCGTGACGTGCGGGCCGTAGCCGGACCCTGGTTCTGAACTGGATGGATAACCATTCGCGTCGCGGGCAAGCGGCAACTCGAACCAGAACGTCGCTCCGGCGCCCTCTCTCGAGTCAAACCCTATATGCCCACCCATATGCTCTACCAGTTCCCGGCTAATCGCGAGGCCGAGCCCGGTCCCGCCCTTCGTTCGGCTGTCGGAGCCATCCGCCTGTGCGAATTTCCCGAAGATCTGCTCGCGGAAGTTGTCCGGAACACCCGGCCCATCATCCGCCACACTGACCCGGACGCCTTCAGTCGGTTCACTCAACGCCTGCACCGAAACCCGCACGCTGCCGCCCGGGGGCGAGAACTTCACTGCGTTCGAGAGAAGATTGGCGAGCACCTGCAACAGGCGCTGGTCATCGACCCGAACCGCAACCCCGGGCGCGCCACTATCGAGCACCAGCTGGACCTGGTGTTGTTCGGCATAACCCCGATAACTCTCGAGCGCCTGTTCGAGCAGCGGCTCGAGCCGCTCCGCACGCATATCAAAGTGCAGCTTGCCCGCCGCGATCTTCTCCATATCGAGCAGATCGTTGATCAACAGCGTTAGCCGCTGGCTGTTGCGCTGGGCAATCGTGACCATTTCGCCGACCTTGCCGGGCAGTTCGCCGAGCGCGCCGCTGGCAATCATCCCGAGGGCGCCCGAGATCGACGTCAGTGGTGTCCGCAGTTCGTGGCTGACCGTGGAGACGAATTCGTTCTTCATGCGCTCCACCCGCTTGCGTTCGGTGATGTCACGCACAACCCCCACATAGAGGGGCTCGCCGTGTTGCGTGACCTCCGATACGGCGAGTTCCATCGGGAACACGGTTCCATCCTTGCGGCGCCCCTGCAGTTCCCTGCTGGTGCCAATCACCCGCCGGTTGCCAGTGGCCTGATAATTACGCAGGTAAACGTCATGGCTCTCACGATCAGGCCCGGTCATCAACACGCTTACATTGCGACCGGCAACCTCACGGGACGTATACCCGAAGATGCGACTTGCACCCGGATTGAACGACTGGATCAACCCATCGCGATCGATCGTGATGATCCCGTCTACGATATTATCGATAATCGTCTGCGTGCGAAGCGCCTGCTCCGCCAGGGCTCGCTCCGCCTCCATACGCTCGGTAACGTCTTCGTTCACGCCAATCGCCCGCACGACCACACCTGCCGCATCGGTTATCGCCTGTGCCATGGCGCGAATATGACGTGTCGCCCCATCGCCCCGACGGATTCGGAACGTGAACTCGCGGGGTGTCCCGGGACGTTCAAGGATCGTTTCGAGGCTGGCTTCTGCGTGCTCCATGTCTTCGGGCAGCAATGCGCGCCTCCAGTCATCGGCATGGTGACCGAAATCGCGGGGTAACACGCCGTAAAGACGGAACATTCCGGAATCCCAGTCAAGTCGTCCAGTGGTGAGGTTCAAATCCCACACACCCAGATGCGCCGCCTCGGTGGCCAGCGTCAACTGCTGGGTGGCATCCCGGAAGCGTTTTTCGCTCTCGCGCACGGCCCGTTCAGCGGCCTTGCGCTCGGTGATGTCCTCGGCGATACCCAGGTAGCCGTTGATATTTCCCTGTTTGTCGGTCTGGGGTGTCACCGTCAGGGAAACGGGAATGCGCATGCCGCCCTTGCGCACAAAGGTCCATTCCCGGGTTTCTGCTCCCTCGCGATCCGCGACCTCGGTAAAGACTTGGAAGCCTTCGATCGGCCGTTCACTGGCGGCGCTCAGTTGCGTCGCGCGCGCGGCGATCTCCTCGGGCACATGGAACAGGGCGGGTGACTGCTGGCCCACCATTTCGTCGGCAGCATAGCCCGTCATCTTTTCCGCGCCCGGATTGAACAGGGTGATCAGACCATCGCGGTCGGTCACCACAATGGCGAATTCCGACGCCGCCGCCAGAACCGCCTGTAACTGATCGGCGGTCTGCGCAAGCTCTGCGGTACGCGTCTGCACCTCGGACTCGAGTTCGCTTCGCGCCTGCGCCTGCTGGCGGAAACTGGCCACCAGTTGCCGCGACATCTCCCGCAGGGTCCCGGCCAGGCCGTCGTATTCGAAAATCCGGCTTTCCGGCAGTACCGGCGCACGCCCCGCGGCGATGTCCGAACCCAGTCCTGCGCTGACCGCATCCAGCTTGCGCAATGGACGGCTGATGGCATAACTCAAGGCGGCCGAGACCAAGATGGCCAGGGCCACGATCACCGTCAGGAGAGCAAACAACTCGACGCGCTGATGCTCCAGGGCCCGGACCACCGGCGCCGCCGGCATCTCCGCATACACCTGCCCGACATCCGGCACTGGACCCACCGGCGCGTCAACGAAATAGGAACCCTGTCCCCAGCGACCCACGGCCGACATCGAACCGCCCGGCAACCAGATCGAAAGCTCTCGATCCCGGGGCTCCACCTGGCCGTCCGACGCCTCCAGCACGCTGCGGACCTCGCCCCGACTGGCCAGCACCCGACCCTCCGGGGACACAATCGCAAGTCCCAGGTCCTCGCGCGTCTGCACCCGCCCCAGATGGTAGTCATAGCGGACCCGACCCTCTCGGTAATCGGTTGCGAGCCGCTCGGACAGATTCTCGGCGCGTTCCTGCAGGCGTTCGACCATGAAGGCCTCGTGCCCGTCGCGCTGCTGATAGCCCTCGTGCAGGATCGGGACCAGGCCCGCCAGCAGGGTGACCGGCAGCATCGCGTGGAACAACAGACTCGCGAGCGACGGCCTGCCCAGCCGGGAGGCCTGCGCGCCGCGACCCGACAACCGCCACAGCATCACCAGCAGGCTGGCGATCAGTGTGTTGAACAGCGCATTCACCGCCTGCTTCAGGGCGATCATGGTGGTGGGTTCCCAGTCCATCCCGATCAAGCCGCGATAGGACAGCAATACCAGCGGAACCCCGATCACCACCCAGTACAGCAGGTCGGCCACCACCACGTTGTACAGCCAGCGCCGGTAAACGAGGCCCACTACCAGTGCCTCGATCACGAACACCACCATCGGATACGGAACGCCCCACAGGACCAGGGTGTAGAGCCCCCCGGCGATCGCGACAATCACCGCGGGCAGCGTCCCCAGCAGCAGCACCGCGAGCATCACCGCGATCGATCCGAAGATGAAGTCCAGACCGAACAGCAGCGGCAGATGGAAGTAATTACCGGCCACCGCCAGCAGGGCCAGCGCCAACGTCGCAAGCCCGCGCTCCACCGGGTCTGACCACTGCTGCCTCATCCGCGGGCCTCCTCGCGGTGGCATACCAGGTCGAACCAGAAAGTCGCCCCCGTGTCCGGCACGGAGTCGAACCCGACCTCGCCGCCCATGCGTTCCACCAACTCCCGGGTGATCGACAGTCCCAGGCCGCTACCGCCCTTCTGGCGGGTGTCGGAGGCATCGGCCTGGGAAAACTTCTGGAAGATGCGTTCGCGGAACGCCTCCGGGATCCCGGGGCCGTGATCGATCACCGAGACGCGCACCTGCGCCTCGCCATGCTCCACCGCCACCCGCACCTCCTCACCCTCCGGCGAGAACTTGGCTGCGTTGGAGAGCAAATTGGCCAGCACCTGTTGCAGGCGGTCGGCATCCACCTCGACCCGAACCCCGTCGTCCTCCGCATCCAGCACCAGGTGCACCTCGTACTGGTCGGCATAGCTCTGGTTGCTGCGCACAGCCTGCTCCAGCAACGGAAACAGCGGCTGCTCTCGCATCTCGAAGCGCATCTTGCCGGCCACCAGCTTTTCCATGTCCAGCAGATCGTTGATCAGCAGCCCCAGACGCTGGCTGTTCTTGTGGGCAATCTCCAGCATCTCCTGCATCCGCTCCGGCAACGCCCCTGCAGCCCCGCCCGTCAACAGCCCCAGGGCCCCGGAGATGGACGTGAGCGGCGTGCGCAGCTCGTGGCTGACCGTGGAGATGAACTCGTTTTTCATGCGCTCGATGCGCTTGCGCTCGGAGATATCCTCGATGATCGACCAGATCAGTTTGCGCCCGGCCTTGTCGTGCACGACCATTCCGTTGAGCAGTACCGGATACCGGGTGCCGTCCTTGCGGATGTATTCCTTCTCGTAGGGGCCGTAACGGCCCGTCTGTTCCATGCTCTCCAGTTGCTGCGCTTCCTGCGCTGCGTACTCCCGGGGAGTCACATCCCAGTAGCTGAGTGCAACGAACTCCTCGCGGGTATAACCGGTCGGGCGCAACAGGGCCGCGTTGAGATCCACAAACGCCCCGGTCTCGTAATCGTTCAGAGCGATCCCCACCGGTGAGAGCTCGAACAGCCCCCGCAGGCGGGCCTCGCTGTCCGCGACGGCCAGCTCGGCCTCCTTTTCATCCGTGATATCCCGAATATATCCGTGCCACAGCGTACTGCCGTCGTCGAGGGGCTCGGGCGAGGCGTGACCCTGCACCCACCCCACGCGACCATCATCCCGCAGGGTGCGATACTCGCAATGCCAGTTGCTAAGTTCCCGCCGCGACCGTTCGATGGACTGCGCCACCCGATCCCGGTCCCTCGGGTGCAGACTGCGGAACACCGCGCTGGCGTCCTCGCGTGCCGCCTCTGCGCTGATGCCGTAGATGCCCCGGATGCCGGGGCTGCTGTACGGGAAGGCAGCGCGCCCGTCCGGCCACTGCCGATACTGGTACACCATACCCGGGACCTGCGTTGTCAGCTTCTTCAACTGCTCGTGCGACTGTTCCCGCTCCAGGCTCGCGGCCACCCAGCGCCCCAACAGACGCACGAACATGCGTTCACCCTCGCTGAACGCGGCCGGTCTGGGGTGCGCCGACGAAAAGTTCAGGGTGCCAAAGCGCTGCCCCTCAACCTCCAGCACGACACCGATGTAGGCTTCCAGGCCGAAGTCCGCGTAACACGGGTGGCCCTGGTGCTCGGACGCGCCCATGTGCTCGATCGTCAGCAGGTCGTTGTGCGCAAGGGTCAGCGCACAGTAGGTATGCCCGAGTGCAAAGCGCTGACCACGCTCGAGGGGGGCGCCAGCCGGCGCGACGAACGCACGCACCGTATAGTCGTCGCCGCGGATCCGGCTGACGATGCCCAGTTCCAGCCCAAGAAAGTTGGCCCCCATTTGTAGCGCGCGCTCGAGCTGGTCATCGAGGTCCAGCGCCACCAGGGATGCGATCTCGTTGAGCGCCGCGAACGCGTCCAGCTGGCGCTGATGCTGTTCACGATGTTCTCGATCCCGGGTCACATCGAGGATGAAGCCGTCGAGGTAGCGCACTCGGCCATCCGGATCACGAATGGCGGAGCCCCGTTCCTGGGCCCAGCGGATACTGCCGTCACGATGCCAAATACGGTATTCAACGGACCAGTCGTTGCCGGCGCTCAAGGCCTGTTCCACCGCATCCTGGACTCGTGCCTGGTCATCCTCGTGGATCACGCTGGCGTAACTGCGCACGGCATTGTCGATGAAGTCGCTGGCAGGATAGCCCGACAGCGGATCCACCTGGTCGCTCATGTAGAGCATGGTCCAGTCCGAATCCGGCAGGCAGCGATAGGTGATTCCGGGGATATTGTCGACCAGCGAGCGGAACTGTTGCTCGCTCTCGCGGATCCGTTCGGCATCCTCGCGTTCCCGGGTCACATCGGACTCGATCGCGATGAACCCCTGCAACATCCCCTGCTCGTCGCGCAATGGAGTGCACTGAATACGCACCCAGTACGGGTGGCCGTCGATCCGGTAGTTCAACAGCTCTTCAACGAATGGTTCGCCCCGCGCCAGCGCCCCACCGATCCGGGCTACCGTCTCCGGATCGGTCCCGGCACCCTGCAACAGTTCACCTGGCTGGCGGCCAAGCATTGCGTCCAGGGTATAGCCACTCAAGCGGGTAAAGCCGTCGTTGACCCACTCGACCCGGCCGTCGGCGTCGGTAATGATCACGCCATTGGTCGTCTCGCTCGCCACCCGGGACAGCCGCGCCAGCTCCAACTGGCCCGCCCGGTAACGACGACGGGTGCGAGCCGCATCCACCAATTGCCCCAGCGTAGCGAGCAGCGGCTGGAGAAACTCCACCAGTTCCGGGTCGTAGCCACCCGGACGGTTGGCGATCCCCAGCACGGCGATCCGCTCGCCCCCGTGCTCGATGGGTATCCCCAGAAAGGCCTTGAGCGGCGGATGTCCTTCGGGCAACCCCCCGCTGCGCGGGTCTCCGGCGGGGTCGTTGGCAATCACCGGCCCCGCGCCGGTCAGGGCCGCGCCGAACAGGGTCTCCAGATTGTGAAACTCCAGCCCCTGGGGTGCGTTGGCCGCGTAGAAGTCGCGGGTCGCGTCATCCCAGGCGATATTGGTGATGGCACTGGTCTTGAGGTAAGGCGAACCTTCAGGCGTGTGCAACACCTCTCCGATAAAGCCGTATTCGCTGTGGGTCAGCTCGAGGGTATCCGCAAGCATTCCGTCAAAGATCTGCCCACGGTCCTGATCGGCATCGCGAATAAACGCCGACTGCGCACGGGTAATCACCTCGCCGAGCTGCCGCAGATCGCTCAGCGCATTGGCAAGCGCCCGCTGCTCGGTGGAATCGATTTCCGCCGCGACCGCATCGGCGAGGTCACGCAGGGAGCGTCGCTCGCCTTCGCTCAACTGCCGCGGCCGGCCGTCGATCAGGCAAAGCGTCCCGATCCGGTAACCGTCGGCGGTTGTCAGTGGCGCACCGGCGTAGAACCGGATCTGCGGCTCCCCGGTCACCAGTGGGTTGCCGGCAAACCGGGCGTCCGCGCGCGCATCGGGAATCTCGAAGATATCGCCCCCGAGAATCGCATGCCCGCAAAAGGAGATATCACGCCCGGTCTCCGCCACCTCGAGACCCTGCCGCGACTTGAACCACTGCCGGTCCTCGTCCACCAGCGAAACCAGCGCGATGGACACCCCGAACATCCGCCGCGCCAGACGCGTCAGTCGGTCGAACCGCTCCTCAGCGGCGGTATCCAATAGCCCTCGAGCCCGCAGCGCTCGCAGCCGCTCTTTTTCGTTGCCGGGGCACGGAGGCGTTTTCAACAGAATTTGACCACGCACAACTCGGGAATACCCGATACTGCCACGTCCAGCTTTCTGCCCCCAACTATGAGGCGCCGTCCAAGAGGACTATTCCCACTCGATGGTGGCGGGAGGCTTGCCGGAGATGTCGTAGGTCACGCGCGAGATACCGGGGATCTCGTTGATGATCCGGCGCGAGACGTGGTCGAGGAAGTCGTACGGCAGGTGCGCCCAGCGGGCGGTCATGAAGTCGATGGTCTCCACCGCACGCAGCGCGACCACGTAGTCGTAGCGCCGGCCGTCACCCATCACCCCGACCGACTTCACCGGCAGGAACACCGCAAACGCCTGCGAGGTCTTGTCGTACAGATCGGCCTTGCGCAGTTCCTCGATGAAGATCGCATCCGCCCGGCGCAGCAGCTCGGCGTATTCCTTCTTCACCTCGCCCAGGATGCGCACGCCCAGACCCGGCCCCGGGAACGGGTGGCGGTAGACCATCTCGGTGGGCAGGCCCAGCTCCACGCCGATCTTGCGCACCTCGTCCTTGAACAGCTCGCGCAGCGGCTCCACCAGCCCCAGCTTCATGTTCTCGGGCAGCCCGCCCACGTTGTGGTGCGACTTGATCACATGCGCCTTGCCGGTCTTGGAGTCGGCCGACTCGATCACGTCCGGGTAGATCGTGCCCTGGGCCAGCCACTGCACGTTGTTCAGCTTTGCGGCCTCCTCGTCGAACACGTCGATGAACAGCCCGCCGATGACCTTGCGCTTGGCCTCCGGATCCTCGACCCCGGCGAGCGCACGCATGAAGCGGTCCTCGGCATCCACGCGGATCACGTTCACGCCCATGTGGCGGGCGAAGGTCGCCATCACGTGGTCGCCCTCGCCCTCGCGCAGCAGTCCGGTGTCCACGAACACGCAGGTCAGCTGGTCACCGATGGCCTTGTGCAGCAGCGCCCCGACCACCGAGGAGTCCACCCCGCCGGACAGGCCCAGCACCACGTGGTTATCCCCAACCTGTTCGCGCACCCGCGCGGCCATGTCGTCGATGATGTTGTCGGCGGTCCACAGCGCCTCGCAGCCGCAGATCTCGTGCAGGAAGCGTTCGATGATGCGCTGGCCCTGAGTCGTGTGCGTGACCTCGGGATGGAACTGCACGCCGTAGAATCCGCGCTCCGGGTCGGCCATGCCGGCGATCGGCGCGGAGTCGGTGGAGGCCATCAGGCGAAAGCCCTCCGGCATTTCGGTCACGTGGTCGCCATGCGACATCCACACGTCCAGCAGGCCGTAGCCCTCCGGTGTGGTGTGATCCTCGATGTCGCGCAAAAGCGGGGTATGACCGCGGGCGCGCACCTGGGCGTAGCCGAACTCGCGACGCTCGGAGGGCTCGACCCGGCCGCCCAACTGCGCGGCCATGGTCTGCATGCCGTAGCAGATCCCCAGCACCGGCACGCCCAGCTCGAACACTGTGTCCTCGGCGCGCGGCGGCTGGTCGATATTTACCGACTCCGGGCCACCGGACAGGATGATCCCGGTGGGATTGAACGCGCGGATGTCCGCCGCCGGCATGTCCCAGGCGTGTACCTCGGAGTAGACCCCGGCCTCGCGCACGCGGCGGGCGATCAGCTGGGTGTACTGGGAGCCGAAGTCCAGCACCAGAATGCGGTGGGCGTGAAGATCCTGGGTCATGAGGTCATCCGCTATACCGGCCGGACGGCCGGTGGGGTATCGGGACCGGGCCGTGTCGGGCCGGTCAGTCCATTCGGTAGTTCGGGGCTTCCTTGGTGATCGCCACGTCGTGCACGTGGCTCTCGCGCATGCCGGCGGCGGTCACGCGGACGAAGTGCGGCTTGGTCCGCATCTCTTCGATGTTGTGCGCGCCGACATACCCCATGGACGAGCGCAGCCCGCCCATCAGCTGGTAGATGATCGCGACGATCGAGCCCTTGTACGGCACGCGACCCTCGATGCCCTCGGGCACGAACTTGTCGGCCGATGCGTTCGGGTCCTGGAAATAGCGATCCGAGGAGCCCTGCTGCATCGCACCCAGCGAGCCCATGCCGCGATAGATTTTGTAGGAGCGGCCCTGGTAGAGCTCGACCTCGCCCGGGGCCTCCTCGGTCCCGGCGAACATCGAACCCAGCATCACGCAGTCCGCGCCCGCGGCGATCGCCTTGGCCAGGTCCCCGGAGAAGCGCACGCCGCCGTCGGCGATCAGCGGCACGCCGGTGCCCTGGAGCGCCTCGGCCACATCCGAGATCGCGGTGATCTGCGGCACGCCTACGCCGGCCACAATGCGGGTGGTGCAGATCGAGCCCGGCCCGATCCCCACCTTCACGCCATCCGCCCCGGCCGCGACCAGGTCCTTCGCGGCGGCGGCGGTGGCGATGTTGCCGCCGACCACCTGTACGTCCGGGTAGTGCTTCTTCACCCAGGCAACGCGGTCGAGCACGCCCTGGGAATGACCGTGCGCGGTATCCACCACCAGCACATCCACCCCGGCCTCGACCAGCGCGGCCACGCGCTCGTCCGTGCCATCGCCCACGCCGACCGCCGCGCCCACGCGCAGGCGGCCGCGCTCGTCCTTGGAGGCATTGGGATGCTCGGTGGACTTCTGGATGTCCTTGACGGTGATCATCCCGCGCAGCTGGAAGTCGTCGTTGACCACCAGCACCTTCTCGATGCGATGCTTGTGCAGCAGTTCCAGCACCATCTCGCGGTCGGCCCCCTCGGGCACGGTCACCAGTCGGTCGCGCGGGGTCATGATCTCGGTGACCGGCGCCTCCATCCGCGTCTCGAAGCGCAGGTCACGGGAGGTCACGATGCCGACCAGATCGTTGCCATCCACCACCGGCACGCCGGAGATGTGATTGGCCTCGGTGAGCTCCACCACCTGGCCGATAGTAGCGCCCGGGCCGATGGTGATCGGCTCGCTGATCACGCCGCTTTCGTATTTCTTGACCTGCCGGACCTCGGCCGCCTGGGCCTCCACCGACATGTTCTTGTGGACGATACCGAGCCCGCCCTCCTGAGCCATCGCGATCGCCAGGCTGGCCTCGGTAACCGTATCCATTGCCGCCGACACCACCGGGGCGGAGAGCGTGATCTCGCGGGTGATCCGGGTACTCAGATCGACATCGCGCGGAACGACATCCGAATGTCCCGGGATCAGCAGCACGTCATCAAAGGTAAGGGCTTCACCGAGTATCCGCATGCACCACTCCAGGACAGGCCCGCCGGGACGCAGGGGGAGGAAATCCCGGGGGTAGATAAATAGCCCTGCAGTATAGAATTCGCACTCTCCCGCGACAAGCGCACACGGGCCTGCGAAGGGCGAATCGCAGACGCTGCCGAAGCACCCTGATAGGATGCCGGTTCACTCCGGACCCTCCGCCAGGCGAGAACCCATGCCCGAACGCGCGCCCCCGGCCCGCATCACCCGCCGCACCGCGCTGGCCCTGTTGCTGGCCCCCGGCCTCGGCCTGGCCACCGCGTCCAGCGCCCGAGCCGACTGGTGGCGCTTCGGCCAGGACATGTTCCGCGCGCTGATCACACGGCCGCCGGAGTTCTCCGGGCTGTCCACCGCGGAGCTGATCGAGGCCGTCCACGAAGCACTGGTCATCGCGACCCACGCAGCCTCCGAGACCCTCAGCCGCCGCAACGGCTTCTACGGCAATCCCGACGTGCGCATCCCCCTGCCCGAGGTACTCGCGACCACCCGGCGCTCCCTGGGGCGCCTGGGTATGGCCGCGCCGCTGGACATCCTGGAGGAGCGCATGAACCGCGCGGCCGAGGACGCCGTCTGGCAGGCACGGGAGCCCTTCATCCGGGCCATCTTCGCCCTCGACCTGGACAATGCACGGGGCATCCTGCTCGGCGACGAGGACGCCGCCACCCGCCATCTGGAGGCCCACATGCGCCCGCGCCTGACCGATGCCATGCGCCCGGCCGTGGAGAGCAGCCTGGACGCCGTGGAGGCCCTGACAACCTATCGCGAACTGGAGGCGCGCATGCGCGACATCCCGTTCCTCGCGAACGTGCGTCTGGACCTTGCCGAGCATGTGCTGGAACACACCATGGACGGCCTGTTCCATGCCATGGCCGAGGAAGAGGCCCGCCTGCGGGTCGACCCGGTCGGGCGCGGCACCGACGTGTTCCAGCGCGTCTTCAGCCGCCTGTAAGCGAGGGCCGCATGAGCGATACCCCGGTCTTTTCCGTCACCGAACTCAACCAGTGCGCCGACGGGCTGCTGCGCGACGGCCTGGGTGTCGTACGCGTGGAGGGCGAGGTCTCCAACCTCCGCCAGTACGCCTCGGGTCACCAGTACTTCTCGCTGAAGGACGAGAACGCCTCGGTGAACTGCGTGCTGTTTCGCGGCAAGGCCCGCCAGGCGGCGCGTTTTGCCGACGGCGACGCGGTCCAGATCCGCGGACGCGCCGGGATCTACGGCGCCCGTGGCCAGTTCCAGATCATCGTCGAGGCCCTGCAGCCAGCGGGCGAAGGCCGGCTGCTGGCCGCCTTCCAGCGACTCAAGGAAAAACTCGCCGCCGAGGGCCTGTTCGACGCCGAGCGCAAGCAGCCGCTGCCCGCCTGGACCCACCGCCTGGGCGTAATCACCTCCACCCAGGGCGACGTGCGCCACGACATCGAACGCACTCTGGCCCGGCGCTTCCCGTTGCTGCTTCCGCTCACGCTCTATCCCACCGCGGTACAGGGCGCCCAGGCCGCCGGCCAGATCATCGCCGCGCTCGAACAGGCCGCGGCCGAGGGCCAAGTCGACGTGCTCATCCTCGCCCGCGGCGGCGGCTCACTGGAGGACCTGCAGGCGTTCAACGAGGAAAGCGTCGCACGCGCCATCGCCGCCTGCCCCATCCCGATCGTCACCGGCGTGGGGCACGAGACCGACACCACCATCGCCGACTTCGTCGCCGATCTGCGCGCCTCCACGCCGACCGCCGCGGCGGAGGCCGTCAGCCCGGATGCCGCCACCCTGCGCCACCAGCTGGCGCGGGCCCGCGAACGCCTCACCGGCCTGCTGGGCCAGCGCATCGCGCGCCACCGGCAGACCCTCACCGCCCTGCACACCCGCCTGGAGCGCCGCCACCCCAGCCAGCTCCTGGAGCGCAATGCCCAGCGCCTGGACGACCAGCGCGAGCGCCTGAACCGCGCCTGGTCACGCCTCGAGGAACGCGCCCGATCGCGGCTGCAGCGCGCCCAGTTGCGCCTGGCCGGGGCCTCGCCTGGCAACCGCCTGGCTGCCGCGCGCATGCGCCTGGAGCACCTGCGCCAGCGTCTGGCCCGGGTGCGCCCCGACCACGACATCACCCAGCGGCGGGAGGCCCTGGCACGGCTCCAGCGGCAACTGGAGAGCGCCACCCGACAGGCGCTCGCCACCCGCCAGCGCCACCTGGATGCCAC
This sequence comes from Thioalkalivibrio sp. ALE9, assembly GCF_000377445.1. Taxonomy (NCBI): domain Bacteria; kingdom Pseudomonadati; phylum Pseudomonadota; class Gammaproteobacteria; order Chromatiales; family Ectothiorhodospiraceae; genus Thioalkalivibrio; species Thioalkalivibrio sp. ALE9. The sequence continues at coordinate 132,866 of NZ_KB898126.1, read as the reverse complement.
CGCGCGCCAGCTCCGCTCCCTGGACCCGGAGGCGGTACTGGAACGCGGCTACGCGATCCTGCAGACCCCCGAGGGCGAGGTCCTGCGCCGCGCGGACCAGACCGCCCCCGGCCAGCACCTGCGCGCGCGCCTGGCGCGCGGCCGCCTGGACCTGGACGTCACCGCCACCCAAACCGACGACTGAAGCGCGCGACCTCCTGGTCTTTAACCACGGAGGCCCTGAGCCCGTAGCAGGGACCCGTGAGGCGCGGGGTCATCCCGGGCCGCAGCGCGGCGCAGAGCCGGGATGGCGATCGGCTCGGCACACGCAATACACCGTGGGAGCGTGCTTGCACGCGAAGCCCCTGCCCGCGTCCGACTCTGGCAGGGGCTTCGCGTGCAAGCACGCTCCCACAGGGGGTGCATGGAGCCCCGCCGAGGGCGGCTGGGTACGAACGCGTACGCGCTCGCAGGCGAATCAGGAGAGCAGGACGAGGTTGTCGCGGTGGATCAGCTCCGGCTCCAGCAGGTAGCCCAGCTCCGCCTCGATGCGGTCGGCGCGCTGGCCGCGGATGCGCTGGATCTCGCTGGCCCCGTAGTTGGTGAGCCCGCGCGCCACCGCGACCCCGTCCGGGTCCAGGCAGGTCACCACCTCGCCGCGGCGGAAATCGCCCTCGACTCCGACCACCCCCACCGGCAGCAGGCTGCTGCCCGACTCGCGCAACACGCGCGCGGCCCCGGCATCCAGCTGCAACTGCCCGCGCGAGTGCAGCTGATCCGCCAGCCAGCGCTTGCGCGCCGCCAGGGGTTCGCGGTCCGGCTTCAGCCAGGTCCCCAGCGGCTCGCCCTTCAGCACCCGCCCCATCACCTGCGCCTCGCGCCCGGAGGCGATCACGGTATGCGTACCGGAGCGCGCCGCGCGTTCGGCGGCCAGCAGCTTGGTCGCCATGCCGCCGCGCCCCAGGTGCCCGAAATCGGCGGCCACGTAGCGGTGCAGCTGGGCATCCGAGGCCCGGCCTTCGGCGATCAGGCGGGCGTCCGCATGCTTGCGCGGATCGCGATCGAACAAGCCATCCTGGTCGGTCAGGATCAGCAGCAGGTCGGCCACCACCAGGTTTGCGACCAGCGCCGCCAGGGTGTCGTTGTCCCCCAGCCGGATCTCCTCGTAGGCCACCGTGTCGTTCTCGTTGACCACCGGGATCGTGCCCATCTCCAGCAGCGCCTGCATGGTGCTGCGGGCATTCAGGTAGCGCGAGCGATCGGCCAGGTCGTCGTGGGTCAGCAGGACCTGGGCCGCGTGCAGGTCGTGGCTGGCGAACTCGCGCTCGTAGGCCTGCACTAGCCCCATCTGGCCGACCGCCGCGGCCGCCTGCACGTGATGCAACTGGTGCGGCCGTTCGGTCATGCCCAGCCGGCGCATGCCCTCGGCCACCGCGCCACTGGAGACCAGGATGACCTCCAGACCGCGTCGGCGCAGCGCCGCGATCTGGTGCGCCCAGGACTCCAGCGCCGGGCGGTCGAGCCCGGCCCCATCCGCGGTGATCAGGGCACTCCCGATCTTGACCACCACCCGGCGGATCGCCGGGAGCGCACGCATGTCCCCCGCGGTCACGCGGGGTCCTCCGGGTTGGCGATCGCATCGCGCCGGCCAGCCTCGGCCGCCGCCTGCGCGGTCTCTTCGATATGGCGCATCACGGCCTGGAGCAGGGCATCCACGCCCTCGCCGGTCGCGGCGGAGATGGCGAACACCGGACGTTCCGCCCCCTGGTCGGCACGCACGCGTTCGACCAGGGCCGCCAGATCCTCGGGGTCCAGCAGCTCCTTCTTGTTCAGCACGATCCAGCGCGGCAACGCGGCCAGCTGGTCGCTGTGGTGCTCCAGCTCGGTGATCGCGGTGCGCAGATCCACCAGCGGGTCGGCCTCCGGGTCGGGCGGCGCCACGTCCACCACGTGCAGCAACAGCCGCGTGCGCGCCAGGTGCTTGAGGAACCGCGTGCCCAGGCCGGCCCCCTCGGCCGCGCCCTCGATCAGCCCGGGGATGTCGGCGATCACGAAGCTCTGGTTCACACCGATGCGCACCACGCCCAGCTGCGGGATCAGGGTAGTGAACGGATAGTCGGCGATCTTCGGGCGCGCGGCGGAGGCGCGCGCGAGCAGCGTGGACTTGCCCGCGTTCGGCAGTCCCAGCAGCCCGACATCCGCCAGCACCATCAGCTCCAGCGACAACTTGCGCAGCTCGCCCGGCGTGCCCGGCTTGCTCTGGCGCGGCGCCTGGTTGGTGGAGGACTTGTAGCGCGTGTTGCCGAGCCCGTGGAAGCCCCCCTGCGCGACCAGCAGCCGCTGGCCCTCGTGGGTCACGTCCCCGAGGATCTCGTCGGTCTCGGCATCGCGCACCTGGGTGCCGACCGGGACCGGGATCTCCAGGTCCTCGCCGGAGGCCCCGGTGCGCTGGCGCCCCATGCCGTTCTCGCCACGCTGGGCATCGAAGCGACGCTGGTAACGGAAGTCGGCCAGGGTATTCAGGCCCTCGTCACCCACCAGCCACACGGAGCCACCATCCCCGCCGTCGCCCCCGTCCGGGCCGCCAAAGGGGATGTACTTCTCGCGGCGGAAGCTGACACAGCCGTTGCCGCCGTCGCCGGCCTTCACGGTGATAGTGGCCTCGTCGATGAACTTCATTGCTTGTTTCCCGCAGTACAGAACAAAAAAAGCCCCGTCGAACGGGGCTTTTCGCGAACGCTTCGCTAGGGAGACGCTGATTGAATCGCACGTCCGCGCTCGAGTCGCTTTTGCGTGCGAACAAGGCGCGGTGACTGCCGTGCAGTCATTCTGCACAAGGGAGCCGCAACGCCGTTCCCGCGCGAAAGCGGCCGAGCCCCTGCTTTCAATGGCTTGTGGGGTTGGTGCCCCCTGTTCCCCGATCCTGCGTTGCGCCGCTTGCGGGTAGAACCACTACCCGCTGCACGACACGCCTTGTCTCGGGAAACAGGGGGCACCAACGCGGACGTGCGATTCAATCAGCGTCTCCCTAGCCGGCCGGCTTACTGCTGCGGCTGGACGCTCACGAAACGACGGTTGTGCGGACCACCCACCTTGAAGACGACCTGGCCGTCGACCTTGGCGAACAGCGTATGGTCCTTGCCGCAACCCACGCCCTCGCCGGGATGATACTGCGTCCCGCGCTGACGAACGAGGATGTTGCCGGCGCGCACGACCTGACCGCCAAAGCGCTTCACGCCAAGGCGTTTGCTCTCGGAATCGCGCCCGTTGCGGGTACTCCCGCCTGCCTTCTTATGTGCCATGGTTCAGTTCTCCTGAATGCCTGCGCCGATCAGCCGGCGATGCCGGTGATGCGCACGGTGGTGTAGTGCTGGCGGTGCCCCATCTGCTTCTGGGAATGCTTGCGCCGCCGGAATTTCATGATGTGGACCTTCTTGGCGCGGCCATGGTCTTCGACCTTGGCAGTGACCTTGCCACCGTCCACCAGCGGGGCCCCGACGCGGACATCGTCACCCGCACCGACCATCAGCACCTGGTCGAATTCGACCTCGGAACCGGCCTCGGCCTCGAGCTTTTCGATGCGAATCACGTCGCCTTCGGCGACGCGGTACTGTTTACCACCTGTTGCGATGATCGCGTACATTTCCCTGGGACTCCGTTGCGATACCTTGTGTGGACCAGCCGACGGGACTGGTCTCGCGAAAGGGCGGAAATGCTAGCAGCGCTTCGCTTGCGGGTCAATGCCGGGACCAGCCCGTCTCCAGCAGGCGCACGGCCTTGCGGTTCCCTTGTACAGAATGGCTGCACGGCAGTCACCACGCATTAAATGCACGCAAAAGCGACTCGCGCGCGAGCGTGTACATTTATCAGTGCTTCTCTGTCTGGAAGACAAGCCGCGCCCGCCCGCGCGCGAGCTTGTACATTCGGTGGCGTTTCCCTAGCATGCCTTCGCCCCTCCCGACCACTCTACATATCCTGACAGAGCCCGCTTGCCTACCCCCATGTCCATTGACGCGATCCGAGAACTGGCGGCCGACGACATGCAGGCCGTCGATCAGTGCATCCGCGAGCGCCTGAGCTCGCCGGTGGTGCTGATCAACCAGCTCGGGCACTACATCATCCACTCGGGCGGCAAGCGCCTGCGGCCGCTGCTGGCCACGCTGTCCGCGCGCGCCTGCCATGTGCAGGGCCAGGACCCCGTCACGCTGGCGGCGGTGGTGGAGTTCATCCATACCGCGACCCTGCTGCACGACGACGTGGTCGACGCCTCCGAGATGCGCCGCGGCAACGAGACCGCCAACCATATCTTCGGCAACGAGGCCGCGGTGCTGGTGGGCGACTTTCTCTACTCGCGCGCGTTCGAGATGATGGTCGAGGTCGGCTCCATGCGGGTGATGGAGATCCTCTCCCACGCGACCAACGTGATCGCCGAGGGCGAGGTCATGCAGCTGATGAACTGCCACGACGCCGACGTCGACGAGCAACGCTACATGCACGTGATCCAGTCGAAGACCGCCAAGCTGTTCGAGGCCGCCTGCCAGCTGGGCGCAATCCTGGGCGAACGCCCGCAGGCCGACGAACAGGCGCTGGCGCGCTACGGCATGCATCTGGGCACCGCCTTCCAGCTGATCGACGATGTCCTCGACTACTCCTCGGATGACGAGGTCACCGGCAAGCGCATGGGGGACGACCTCGCCGAGGGCAAGCCCACCCTGCCGCTGATCCACGCCCTGCGCGTCGGCACACCGGAGCAGCAGGCGATCGTGCGCCAGGCCATCGAGGACGGCGGGCGCGACCGGGTCGACACGGTGCTGCAGGTGGTGCACGGGACGGACGGCCTGGCCTATACCCGGTCCCGCGCGGAGGCGGAAACCGACGCCGCGATCGAGGCCATCTCCACCCTGCCCGACTCACCGCACCGCCAAGCGCTGATCGACCTCGCCCGCTTCGCCGTCGGGCGCAACCACTGACGACCGCGCCCGACCCGATTTTCATCCTGCGGGGGCATGGACACGCCGGGAGAGGCTCGGCATAATAGCGGGCTCGGTTCGGAGTGTAGCTCAGCTTGGTAGAGCACTGCCTTCGGGAGGCAGGGGTCGAAGGTTCGAATCCTTTCACTCCGACCAACCTTCTTCTTTGACCCTGGCTACCCGCCTGTGGCTCGCCGCAAACGGCCCGCCCGGGAGACCGCCAGGTCCCGATCACGTTCAGGTTCCGCGGACACGTCCATGACCGCCAGCACCCCGGCCGCTCGCGGCACCCTCTATATCGTTTCCGCCCCGTCCGGCGCCGGCAAGACCAGCCTGGTCGCGGCGCTCCTGGAGACGGTGGAGGCCGTGGAGGTCTCGGTCTCGCACACCACGCGCAAGCCGCGCGCCAGCGAGGTGGACGGGCAGCACTACCACTTCGTCTCCGCCGAGACCTTCCTCGGCATGATCGAGGACGGGCAGCTACTGGAACACGCCAAGGTGTTCGACAACTTCTACGGCACCGCGCGCGCCAGCGTCGACGAGCGCCTGGACGCTGGCGTCGACGTGATCCTGGAGATCGACTGGCAGGGCGCGCGCCAGGTGCGCGCGGCGGTACCGGACGCCCACTCCATCTTCATCCTGCCCCCCTCGCGCGACGAGCTGGAGCGCCGCCTGCGCGGCCGCGGCCAGGACGAGGAGGACGTGATCCAGCGCCGCCTGCGCGACGCCGAATCCGACTGCACGCATTTCCGCGAGTACGACTACACCGTGGTCAATGCCGATTTCGACGAGGCCGTGCGCGACCTGGCCTGTATCTTCCGCGCCAATCGTCTGCGCACCGTGGAACAGGAGACCCGAGCCGCACCCACGATCGGGAACCTGTTGGCGGCGGCGCCGGGGTCGGCGTAACATGCTAGTGAACTGCGGCTGTGCCGCATGGATTTCAAGAATTTACTGACCGGAGTATCCGATGGCACGCGTTACCGTCGAGGACTGCCTCGAAAATGTCGAAAACCGCTTTCAGCTGGTGCTGATGGCCGCCCGCCGGGCCCGCCACATCGCCCACGGCAAGGAAGCGCGTGTACCCGAGGACAACGACAAGCCCACGGTGATCGCCCTGCGCGAGATCGCCGCCGGCGTGGTCGGTCCGGAGGTGTTCGACGAACACGACGAACGGCCCCAGAACCAGATGCTGGACTTCAGCACCATCCGTCATCTGGAACAGCTGGAAGCCGACGAACGCTAGGCGAGGGTTTTCAATGGCCGCTGGGCAGCCAGCCGCGCCCGGGGCCGTTTCGGCGGCAACGGGTGATTCGACCCGATTCCTGATCAGCGATTTGTGTTCCGAGCTCGAGGCCTATCTCGAGCCGGAAGAGGTCGAGGAGGTCTATCGCGCCTATCTCCTGGGCGCGGAATCCCACGAAGGCCAGACCCGCAAGACCGGCGAACCCTACATCTATCACCCCCTGGCCGTGGCCCGCACCATGGCCGAGATGCGGATGGACCACCAGGCGATCTGCGCCGCCATCCTGCATGACGTGATGGAGGACACCGCTACCAGCAAGGACCGCATCCACGCCGAGTTCGGCGAAGAGGTCGCGGAGCTGGTGGACGGCGTCTCCAAGCTCACCCACCTGCAGTTCCAGACCAAGGCCGAGGCGCAGGCGGAGAACTTCCGCAAGATGATGCTGGCGATCACCCGTGATATTCGGGTGATCCTGATCAAGCTGGCCGACCGCCTGCACAACATGCGCACCCTGGGCGTGATGCGCCCGGACAAGCGCCGGCGCATCGCCAAGGAAACCCTGGAGATCTACGCCCCCATCGCGCAGCGCCTGGGCATGAACGCCATGCGCCGCGAGCTGGAGGCCCTCGGCTTTTCCGCCAAACACCCGTGGCGCGCGGCCGTACTGGAACGCGCGGTGCACCGTGCCGGCGGCAACCGCCGCGAGCCCATGCGCAATATCGAGCAGGCGATCTGCTCGCGCATGGAGGCCGCCGGCATCGTCGGGCGCATCTCCGGACGCGAGAAGGGGCTGTACAGCATCTACCGCAAGATGCGCGACAAGCACCACTCGTTCGAGGAGGTGTTCGACGTCTTCGCCATCCGCATCATCGTCGACGACGTCGATACGTGCTACCGCTCCCTGGGCGTGGTGCACAACCTCTACAAGCCGGTACCGGGTCGCTTCAAGGACTACATCGCGATCCCCAAATCCAACGGCTACCAGTCGCTGCATACCATCCTGTTCGGCCCGCAGGGCGTGCCCATCGAGATCCAGATCCGTTCCACCGAGATGGATCGCGTGGCCGAGAGTGGTATCGCCGCGCACTGGCAGTACAAGGCCGGGGGCGAATCCACCCGGACCGCCCAGAGCCGCGCGCGCGAATGGCTGAAGGATGTCCTCGAGATCCAGAACAGCGTGGGCAACTCGATCGAGTTCCTGGAGAACGTGAAGGTCGACCTGTTCCCCGACGAGGTCTACACCTTTACCCCCGGTGGCGACATCATGGTCCTGCCGCGCGACGCGACCCCGATCGACTTCGCCTACGCGGTGCACTCCGACGTCGGCAACCGCTGTGTGGCGGCCAAGATCGACCGTCAGCTGGCGCCGCTGTCGGTGCGCCTGCAAAGCGGCCAGACGGTGGAGATCGTCACCTCCCCCGGCGCGCGCCCCAACCCGGCCTGGTTGTCCTTCGTGGTCACCGGCAAGGCCCGTACCGGCATCCGCCACTGCCTGAAGTCGATGCAGTCCGAGGAGGCCCGCACCCTGGGCGAACGCCTGCTGGAGAAGGCGCTGGAGTCGCTGGACACCAGCCTGCCGCGGATCTCGCCGGCACGCCTGGACCAGATGCTGGACGCGATGCAGCTGAAGGACCTGGACGCACTGCTGGTCGACATCGGCCTGGGCAACCGCATGGCCTCGCTGGTCGCCCGCCAGATGGCCGGCAGGGACGCCCCCGAGCCCGCGGCCGACGAGGCACCCACCACCCTCGCGGTCAGCGGTACCGAGGGCCTGGTGCTGAACTACGCCCGGTGCTGCCACCCGATCCCGGGTGACCCGATCATCGGCCAGCTGAGCGCCGGCCGCGGCCTGGTGGTCCACCGGGAAAACTGCCGCAACGTCCTGCACGAAAGCCGCGACCGCAGCGACCGCACCATCACGCTGGAATGGTCGCACGAGCCATCCCTGCAGTTCACCGCCGCGGTGCGCACCCGCACGGCCAACCGCCGCGGGGCCCTGGCCGACATGGCTGCGGTCATCGCCGACCATGGCTCCAACATCGAGCACATCTCCTTCAACGAGCAGGATGGCCACTCCACCGCGATGACCTTCCTGCTGACCGTGCGCGATCGCCAGCACCTGGCCCAGATCATGCGCGGTCTGCGCCGCCTGCCCGACGTCCTGCGCATCTCGCGCCAGCGCGGCTGACGCCCGAGACCTCGGCCGAACCGTCCGCCCGCGGGCGGGCTTCTTGCAGTTGCCCCCGCCGCGACGGAACATCGGGCCATGATCCTCGACATCCTCAGGCAGACGCTGAGTGTCGCGTTGACGGCGGCGCCCTGGCTGCTGCTGGGCCTGCTCGCGGCCGGCGGCGTCAAGGCACTGATTCCGGAGGCTGCCCTGCAGCGCTGGCTGGGCGGCTCGGGCATTCCCGCCACCGCGCGGGCCGCCGTGGTCGGCGCCCCCCTGCCCCTTTGCTCCTGCGGGGCCATCCCGACCGCACTGGCCCTGCACCGCGGCGGGGCCGGGCGGGGCCCCACCACCGCCTTCCTGATCGGCACGCCGGGCGTCGGCGTCGACTCGCTCGCCATCAGCTATGCCCTGCTGGGCCCCATGATGGCCGTGGCCCGGGCCCTGGGCGCCATTGTCACGGCCATCACCACAGGCCTGCTGGTGGGCCGCACCCGCTCCGCGACCGAGCGTCCCGACCCAACCCGGGGCGAACCCGACAGCTGCGGCGGATGCTGCGGGACCGACGACGGCTGCGCCACACCCGAGGCCCCGGAGCGTTTGTCCGCACGGCTGCGAGCGGGCCTCGCCTATGCCTTTGACGACGTGCTCGACGATATCCGCCTGTGGCTGGTGATCGGCCTGCTGGTCGCCGGCGCCCTGCTCGCCCTGGTCCCACCGGCCACGCTGGCCGCCTGGGGATCGGGCCTGCCGGCCATGCTCGTAATGGCCGTCATCGGCATCCCCATGTACCTCTGCGCGACCGCCGCGACACCGATCGCCGTGGGCCTGATCGCGGCCGGGGCCTCCCCCGGCACCGTGCTGGTGTTCCTGCTGGCCGCACCGATCACCAGCCTGGCGACCCTGGGCGTGTTTCGCCGCGAACTGGGCACGCCGGCGCTATTGCTCTACCTGACCGGTATCGCGGTCACCACCATCGCGCTGGGGCTCGCCCTGGACGCCGGACTCGCCCACACCGGGATCGACGTCGCCACGCAGATGGGCACCGCCGGCGAGATGCTGCCCGCCTGGCTCGAGTGGAGCGCCCTGGTCATCCTGATCGTCCTGGCCACACCGGTCCTGCGCCGATGGCTGGACCGTCTGATCCCTCACCCACAACCCCGGAGCGCGTGATGTCCAATCGTTCCATCGGACTCGATGGCCCCCTGTATGACTACCTCCTGGAGCACTCGCTGCGCGAGCCGGAGATACTCGCCGAGCTGCGTGCCGAGACCGCGAACCTGCCCGAGGCCAACATGCAGATCGCCCCGGAGCAGGGCCAGTTCATGGCACTACTGGCGCGGCTCATGGGGGCGCGGCGCTATCTGGAGATCGGGACCTTCACCGGCTACAGCGCGCTGGCGATCGCGCTGGCCCTGCCGGAGGACGGCACGGTCGTTACCCTGGACAAGAGCGCGCAGTGGACCACCACGGCCCGGCGCTATTGGGAACGCGCCGGGGTCAGCGGTCGCATCCGGCTCGAGCTGGGCGAGGCCGGCAACACGCTGCAGGCACTGGAGGCCGAAGGCGAGACCAGCCGCTTCGACCTGGCCTTCATCGACGCGGACAAGACCGGCTACCCCGACTACTTCGAGCACTGCCTGCGCCTGGTCCGTGCCGGCGGCCTGATCCTGGTCGACAACACCTTGTGGCATGGCAGCGTCGCCGACCCGGACGACACGCGCGAAGACACCCGCGCGATCCGCGCCTTCAACGATGCCCTACACCACGACGAACGCATCGACCTCTCGCTGGCCCCCATCGGCGACGGCCTGACCCTCGCCCGCCGCCGCTGAGCAAGACCCGGCTCTGGATTCACCACGGAGGACACAGAGAGCCCGGAGAAGGGACCGGTCAAGGTCAAGGTCAAGGTCAAGGTCAAGGACGATCTACAGGAAGACGTGAAGAGTGGAAGCCGGAATGGGTAGCCCAGGGACCACCAACGCATTGCTCATTCAGAATTTCTTCCCGTCTTCCCATCTTCCTGTAAATCGCTTTTCTGGGCTCGAAGATTGCCAAGGGCCTCGGGAAGCGTTACAGGCAGAGGCCGCTGTCGGCGAGACCGCGGCGGCAGATGGCCCGGCGTTCCACCGTGCGCACCACCCAGCCCGCCTCCGTCTCGTCCAGCTCCAGCCGGAATTCGTAGGCCTCGACGGCATCATCACGCAGCCCGGTCAGGCGGACCTCCGCGCGTTCCGGGCGCGGCTGGTCGATCTCCAGCCCCGCGTAGTCGACGGCCAGGCCGGATTTCCAGCCACTGGCCGCGAACCACTCCATCACCGCGGCACCCGGCATCACCCTCGGCTCAAGCGATGGCACCGCCTGGGCCTCGAAGGCTGTCGGCGCGGGTTCCCATCCTTCGGGCAACCCCACGGACGTGCCGTCATCGCCCGGATCCGGGGTCGACGTGGCGCAACCCGCCAGAAGCAGCGCCAGCACACCCCCTGCAACCTGCCTTCTCCAGTACATCACGTGGACTGCCTCGCAAATCATCCGCTGCCTGGAAACATACCGGAGCGCGAAACGTCCTACCATGAGAGATCAACATCATTGGTCAGCCGCCCCGCGGCACCCCGGAGGACCCGACATGAACCTGCTCGAAGTGCGCCCCATCCTGCTCGCCGGGCTGTGCGGTCTGATGCTGGCCGCAAGCCCCCTGTATGCCGCCGATCACGACACCCACGCAGGGGACGAACCCACGGCCACCGACGAATCGGATGCCGCCATGGAGGACGATGCCACCGCCAGCGAGATGGAGGAACTGCGCGAGTCCTGGGCCGAGACCCGCGAGGAACTCCAGGAGGAAGGCGAGGAGGCCGGCGAGGCCACCCGCTCCCGTACCCGCGAGACCCTGGACGCGATGGACCGCGAACTGAGCCGCCTGGGCAACAACATCCGCGAGGGCTGGGACGACCTGAGCGACGCCACCCGCGAGCGCCGCGAACGGGCCTATGACGGCCTGGTCGAGGAACGGGACCGCCTGGCCGAATGGTCGGGCGAGATGCGCGAGCGCTCCTCCGGCGCCTGGGGCGGGGTGCGCGATGGCGCCCGCGACGCCTGGGGCGGCATCCGTGACGGCTCGCGCAAGGCCTGGGGCTCGGTACGCGACGCCTTCCGCGGGGACGACGCGCCGGCCGACGGCACCGGCGAGCCGGACGTTCAGGACTGATGCCGGACCCGCGTACCCTCCGCGCCGGTTTCGCCGGTGCGGTGCTGCTCCTGTCCGCTGCCACGCTGGCGGGCTGCGACGGCTTCGGCGGGGCCTCCGGCACCCCCGACCACCTCGAACGCACCACCGACCCGGAGATCCTGCAGCGCGGGGAACGGCTCTATCAGGAGCACTGCATCGCCTGCCACGGGGCCCAGCGCGAGGGCGCCGAGAACTGGCGCCAGCGCAACCCGGACGGTACCCTGCCGCCGCCCCCGCTGGATGGCAGCGCCCACACCTGGCACCACCCCTATTGGCAGCTGAAGGACATGATCCGTTATGGCGCCGAGGCGCGCGGCGGCGCCATGCCCAGCTTCGAGGACACCCTGTCGGAGGCGGACGTCGAGGCGATCATCGCCTGGCTGCAGTCACACTGGCCGGACGAGATCTTCGAGGCCTGGAAACGCTACGACCGCAACCATCCCACCCAGGCGGACTGGGAGGAGGCCATGGGCGAACCCTGGGTCACCCATCCCGACGAATGATGCGGCGCGCATGCCGGGGCCCTACAATGCGCACGGAATGGCACGGGCCACGGAGGCGTCTTTCGGATGAGACGCCACCGCGCATACCGGCTGGCAAGGGACGCAGCGCAATCATGACGGCCGGGAGTGGCCCATGCAGTACACCCAGACGCGCAGGCCTCGGACGCGCACAATTTGCTTCGCCCACGGGGGGTGCGCGTGAACCGACGCGCGCGCGACTTCGCGACGGATAGCGAACGGGATCGCCTGCAGACCCTGGTCGAGCAGGAACGCGCGGCTCGCCGCCGCGCCGAGACGCTGGCCGAGACCCGGCTGCAGGACGTTTACGCGAAGCAGCAGCAGATCGAGCTGCTCAACACCATTGCCTCCACCGCGAACCAGTCCGACTCCATCGCGCATGTACTGCGCGCGGCGCTGGCCGCGATCGGACGCTACCTGGACTGGCCGGTGGGGCATGCCTACCTGGCCCGACCGAACCAACACAGTGGCCACAGCCAGCTAGACCCCACCGGCATCTGGCATCTCGCCTCTGCTGAGCCCTTCACCGCCTTTCGCGACAGCACCGAGAACACGAGCTTCGGCCCCGGCGAGGGGCTGCCCGGCCGTGTGCTGGACCACGGCGAGCCCGCGTGGATCGAGGATCTCGCGGCGGACGACAACTTCCCGCGCGCGCCTCAGGCAACGGCCAGCGGCCTGCGCTCCGGCTTCGCCTTCCCGGTCATGGTCGGCCACGAGGTGGCCTGTGTCCTCGAATTTTTCGCCACCGAGCCCACCACCACCGACCCCGACCTGCTCTGGCTGATGTGGCAGATCGGCGTGCAGCTCGGCCGCGTGATCGAGCGCAACCGCCACGAGGAACGCCTGCTCCACAACGCCTCCCACGACCAGCTGACCGGCCTCCCCAACCGGCGCCTGTTCCACGACCGGCTGGCGCACGCGATCGCCCGTGCCACGCGAGAGCCCTTCAACCTGTTCGCGGTGCTGTTCGTGGACATCGACCGCTTCAAGGTCGTCAACGACAGCCTGGGCCATCCGGCCGGCGACGAGCTGCTGGTACGCGTGGGCCAGCGCCTGCTGACCGCGCTGCGCCAGAACGACACGGTCTCGCGCCCCAAGGGGGACGAGACCAACCGCCCGGACGATACCCTTGCGCGGCTGGGTGGCGACGAGTTCACCATCCTGCTGGAGGGCCTGCACGAGCCGGTGGATGCCCTGCGCGTGGCCGAGCGCCTGCAGGCCGTGCTGCACGAGCCGTTCTCCATCGCCGGGCAGGACGTCTACGTCACCGTCAGCATCGGCATCGCGACCCGGCCCTACGGCCAGAGCTGCCCGGTCCAGGGACCCGGCCAGCCAGACGACCCGGCCCGTCCGGCCACACCGGATGACCTGATGCGCGAGGCGGACATGGCGATGTACCGCGCGAAGTCACTCGGCAAGGCCCGGTGCGAGTTCTGCGACCCGGGCATGCAGACCCAGGCCCTGCAAAGCCTGGCGCTGGAGACCGACCTGCGCCTGGCGGTGGAACGTGGCGACTTCCGCGTCCATTTCCAGCCCATCATGTCGCTCGGCGAGGAGCGCATCACCGGCTTCGAAGCCCTGGTACGCTGGGAGCGCAACGGGGAACTGGTGCCGCCCGATCACTTCATCCCGATCGCGGAGGACACCGGGCAGGTGCACCTGATCGACATGCAGGTCCTCTACACTGCCTGCCGCCAGCTGGTGGAGTGGAACGCGGACGGGGCGAGAACGCCCCTGACCATCAGCACCAACCTCTCCGCCCGTCAGCTCACCCGCCCGGAACTCGTGGGGGACGTGCAGACCATCCTGGAAGGCACCGGCGCCCCGGCCGCACAGGTGCGCCTGGAGATTACCGAGACGGCCACCCTCGGCAACCTGGACGAACTGATCGAGACCCTGCACCGGCTGAAGGCCCTGGGCATCAGCCTGGCGATGGACGACTTCGGCACCGGCTACTCCTCGCTCAGCTACCTGCACCGCCTGCCACTGGATATCCTCAAGATCGACCGCAGCTTCGTAGCCGGCCTGGATCGCGACGAATACAGCCAGCGCCTGGTGCAGACCGTGATCCACATGGCCCGCAATCTCGGGCTCGAGGCCGTGGCCGAGGGCGTGGAAAGCCACACCCACGCCGCCACGCTGCGCGCCCTCGGCTGCTCGCTGGCGCAGGGCTATTACTACTCGCCCCCGGTGGACGCGACACAGGCAACCGCCCTGCTCGGCGGGAAACTGCCGGCCCGGCCCGCCCACTGAGCCGGGGCTCCGGGAAACGCGCTCTGCCCGACCCGCGCGCGTTCGGTCAGACGGCGCGCGGAAACACCCCGCGCCGGCGTGCCAGCACCTGGCGCACCACCAGCTTTTCCAGTTCCACGATCACGAACACCGCCAGGCCAAAGGCCAGGATGCGCGCCCAGTCGTCCGCGCCGATGGCGGTGGTCCCGAACAGGGTGTGCATTACGGGCACGTAGGTGAACGCCAGCTGCAGCAGCACCAGGACCCCGATGGCCAGCCACATCGCGCGCGAGCGGAACAGCTCGCCGCCCGGCAGCACCGGTTGATGGATCAGACGCAGATTCAGCAGGTAAAAGGCCTGCCCGGCCACCAGGGTATTGATCGCCACGGTACGCGCGACCTCGTCGGCCACCCCGGCCAGGGTCTCCATGTAGACGAAATGCCCGAAGGTCCCGGCCCACAGCAGCAACGCCACGAACGGGATGCGCCAGAGCAGGAACCCGGACAACAGGGGCGTGTCCGGCGCCCGTGGCGGGCGCTGCATAACACCCGGCTCGGCCTTCTCGAAGGCCAGCGCCATGGCCAGGGTCACCGAGGTCACCATGTTGACCCACAGCACCTGCACCGGGGTCAGCGGCAACGCCAGCCCCATCAGGATCGCCATCATGATGGTCAGCGACTGCCCGGCATTGGTCGGCAGCATATGCAGGATGGCCTTGCGGATGTTGTCGTAGACCGTCCGGCCCTCCTCCACCGCATGCGCGATGGAGGCGAAATTGTCGTCCGCCAGGACCATCTCGGAGGCCTCCTTGGCCGCCTCGGTCCCCTTGCCCCCCATGGCCACGCCAACATCCGCCCGCTTCAGCGCCGGGGCATCATTCACCCCGTCGCCGGTCATCGCCACGATACGCCCGCCCTGCTGCAGGGCACGCACCAGGCGCAGCTTGTGTTCCGGCGAGGTCCGCGCAAAGACGTCCGTACGCTCCGCGGCGTCGGCCAGCGCCGCCTCGTCCAGGGCATCCAGCTCGTGACCGGACCGCGCCTCGGCCTCGCGGCCCAGGCCCAGCTGCTCGCCGATCGCCCGGGCGGTCGCCAGGTGGTCGCCGGTGATCATCTTGACGTCGATCCCCGCCGCGCGGCACTCAGCCACCGCGCGGATCGCCTCGTCGCGTGGCGGGTCGATGATCCCCAGCAGGGCGAGCAGGGTAAAACCGCCAGCCTCGACATCATCGAAACGCAGCTCGCCGTGATCGGGTTCGGTGTCGCGCACGGCCACGGCCAGCAGGCGCTGACCGCGGGCCGCCACGGCCTCCATGGCGACGTGCCAGCGCTCGCCATCCAGCGCCTCGCGGGTCTCGCCATCTACCTGCTGCTCGCTGCAAAGCTCCAGCACGCGCTCGGGCGCCCCTTTCAGGAAGATGCGGGCGTGACCGTCGTGGTCGTAGTGCAGGGTCGCCATGTAGCGATGATCCGACTCGAACGGGATCACGTCGGTGCGCGGCAGGCGTTCGCCTTCCAGGCGCGGGTCCAGCCCGGCCTTTTGCGCCAGGGTAATCAGGGCGCCCTCGGTCGGGTCGCCCTCCATCACCCAGTCGCCATCCTTCTGGTAGAGCCGGGCGTCATTGCACAGCAGCCCCGCCCGCAGCACCTCGCGCAACAGCGGGTCCTCGTCCGGGTCCAGATCCCGTTCGTCCTCGGAGAACTGCCCCTGCGGCGCATAGCCCACGCCGCTGACGAGGATCTCCCGGGTGGCCGTGCGCAGGGTCTGCGCCGTCATCTCGTTACGGGTGAGCGTGCCGGTCTTGTCGGAGCAGATGGCCGAGACCGACCCCAGGGTCTCCACCGCCGGCAGACGCCGGATGATCGCATTGCGCCGCGCCATCTTCTGCACCCCGATGGCCAGCGCGATGGTCATGATGGCGGGCAGGCCCTCGGGGATGGTGGACACCGCCAAGCTCGCCGCCGCGAGGAACATCTCGTCCAGCGGATAGCTGCGCACCCAGTAACCGAAGGCGAAGGTCGCCGCCGCGATGACCACGATCACCGCGGCCAGCCAGCGGCCGAACTGTTCCATCTGCCGGACCAGCGGCGTCTCCAGCCCCTCGACCTCGCCGAGCATGGTGGAGATGCGCCCGATCTCGGTATGCTCGCCGGTGGCCACGACAACGCCCGCACCGCGGCCAAAGGCCACCAGCGTCCCGGAGAAGGCCATGCTGCGGCGATCCCCGAGGTCCGCCTCCCGTTCCACCGTGGCGGTATTCTTTTCCACCGCCACCGACTCTCCGGTCAGGACCGCCTCTTCCAGACGCAGGTTCTTGGTCTCGAACAGCCGCAGGTCGGCGGGTACCCGATCCCCGGCCTGCAGGTGCACGATATCGCCGGGCACCAGCTCCTCGGCCGGGATCTCGCGACGCTCGCCTGCGCGCGTTACCACCGCGCGCGGGGACAGCATGCGCCGGATGGCATCCAGGGCCTTCTCCGCCTTGCCCTCCTGGACGAACCCGATCAGCGTATTGATCAGGACCACGGCCAGGATCACGCCGGTATCCACCCAGTGCCCGAGCAGCGCCGTCCCCAGCGCCGCGACCAGCAGGATGTAGATCAGTACGTTGTGAAAATGGCGCAGGAAGCGCCGGACGACGCCCGCCCGCTCCGGCGGACGCAACTGATTGGGGCCAAAGTGCGCCAGACGTTCCTCGGCCACGACCGCCGACAGCCCCTCGCGGGCGGAGCCCCAGTGCTCCAGCGCATCATAGGCGGACCGGCTGTGCCAGGCGGGGGTCTCCCGGTTGTCACCCGGATCGGTAGGGTCGGGGGTATCGGTCATGGGCAACGCCCTGCTGTGTCAACGTCGCCCTATCGTCGCCCGGCGCCCGGGGGCCGGCAAGGCCCCGGACGCCGGGCAACCCGCCGGATCAGAACTGCATGCCCACCTTGCCCATCACGCGCATGTTGTCGGCATCGGCGCGACGGCCGTCGAAGCGGTCACTCTCGGTGAACTGGTAACGCGCCTCCAGCCCCAGAAACCACTGCCGGTCCAGCTGGTACTTCAGGCTGCCACCCAGCTGGGCCGCCCACAGGCCATTGCGGTCGTCATCCAGCTTGGCCCGCACGTAGCCGATGCCGGGACCAAAGCCCAGCGACAGCCGTTCGTTCGGCTCGAACATCCAGTGGCTGTTCACCTCGGCGCTGGTCATCTTGAGCGGGTCGTCGCTGTAACGGCTCACGCTCAGATGATGGCGCAGCACGCCGGTGGCCGGCTGGAACAACTGACAGTTGGCGCCGATCTCGACCCCGTAGGCACCATCGCTGCTGGCATCCGACAGGTCCGGCGAGACCACACCGCCGAGCAGTGCCACGCTGGGCTCCATGCCGCGATCCACCGCGCTGGCCTGGGCCACCGGCATGGCCACCAGCGCCCCCAGGGCGAACATCACCATCGTCTTACGGTACTGCATCGGGCACCTCCTGATTCGAATGAATAAGAAAACTCTAATGGTAGACCAGCCTGACGCGATCTTCATCACATCAGGCAGGACCCGGCGCTCGACATGGAATTTTTCCCGGCCCCGGTGCATCCCCTCTGCCGAACCACGATCGCCGGAAGGCTTCGGGGATCCCCGCAAAAATCGAGGGAACCCTCAAGGGCCCGAGGGCTCGAAGGGGTTGAGCCCGCACGTATCCAGCGTGCGTCGTTCGCTCCAACTGGCAACAAGAAGAACCATCCATTCAGAAAGCAAACGGAGGACCTCATGTCCGATCAACCGAATGCGAACCGTCGTAAGTTCCTGCGCCAGGCATCCGCTGCCGTGGCGGCCATCCCGGTCGTCAGCATGGTGGGCATCTCCTCGGCCAAGGCCGATACGAAAGCCGAAGACGGCCACGCCCACAACTACGTGAACGATGCGGCCGACGCCGACCACGCGGACTACTCCGAAGGCGAGAAGTGCAAGAACTGCGCCTTCTGGGGCGGAGGTGATGACCAGTGGGGTCAGTGCTTCCACGCCGACTTCCAGGGCGTTCAAGTGAACGCCGACGGCTGGTGCGACGAATACGTCGGAGCCTGATCCCGGCCCGCATATCCGGTCCGCGCCCGCGGGCCGGATACTCCCTCTCATGTCCCTCCCCGGCCATGGCTTGCATCCCCGCCACACAACCCCGCAAGCTAGACACCTGATTTCGTAGACCGGCTCCGGCGGGCTCCGCCCTATGGCCGAAAGGAAACTGCGTGTCCGACCCATTGACCCGGCTGACCCGCATCCCCGCCGGTAAGGCACCCGCCAATGCCAGCGGTTGCCACTGATGGATCTCTCGCTCGCCGGATTCACCGTCCTGTACCTGGTCTATGGCCTGGCCTTCTTCTCCCTTGGCGTAGTCGCTTTCGTCCTGCCCCGCGGGGACGGATCCCTGCCGTTCGCCCGACATTTCTGGCTGCTGGGTCTGTTCGGCCTGATCCATGGCGCCTACGAATTCCTCCAGGCCGCGGGCTTGCACTATCCGGCGGCGCGCGACCCGTGGCTCAATGCCACCTGGCAACTGCTGTCCTACCTGCCGCTTCTGGAGTTCGGGCGCCGCGCCCTGCTCGCGAGTCCATCGCGCCTGCGCCTTGACGCCCTGTGGCTTTACCCGCTGATCGCCGTCGCGGTGCTCCTGCTCGTCGGTATGGCCGAGGACCCGGCGCGCGGGCTGGCCAACGGCGGGCGCTACCTGGTCGGCCTTCCGGGGGCCGTACTGTCCGGCCTGGCGTTCTTGCTTCTGCTGCGGGGGTCCCTCCAGCGCACCGCCGACGCCGACGATCATGCCAGCCAGTACCCGGCCCTGGCCGTCCTCGCCCTGGCCTTCCTCGGGTACGCCCTGATCACGCCGTTTCCGGGCACTGTCGACCCGGCTCTGCCCGAGTGGCTGCCGACCCATGCCGACTTCCTGGAGGCAAGCGGACTACCGGTGCAACTGCTGCGCATGTTCGCCGCCCTCCTCGCCGTCATCGGGATGATGACCCTGACCCGCTCGCTGGGCACCCAACAGGGCGACGACCTGCTGCGGGTACTCGACACCATCGACGGCTTCGTCTATCGCTGCCGCAACAACCCGAACTGGGACGTGATCAACGCCGAGGGCGCCCTGGAGGAGCTCACCGGCTACTCGCGCGAAAGGTTCTTCGCCGAACGCCTCAGCTTCAACGATCTGGTGCACCCTGAAGACCGCGACCGGGTCTGGCGCGAGGTATCCGAGGGATTGCAGCGGACCGGCCAGTACCAGATTCAGTGGCGCCTGATCGGACGCAATGGCGGGGAGCGCTGGGTGTTCGAGCGCGGCGCCGGGATCTTCGACGATCGCGGGCGCCTTAAGTACTTGCAGGGGCATGTTATCGATGCCGACGAACTGGTCACCACCGGCGAGACCCTGCGGGCCCGGACCGACGAACTGGAATCCTTTCGCTCGACCCTGGACCTGACTCTGGACGCGGTCTTCCTGTTCGACGTCGAGACCCTGCGCTTTATCTATGTCAATCAGGGCGCGGTGGACCAGACCGGCATCCCGCGCGAGGAACTGCTCGAACTCCACCCCTATGACATCAAGCCGGACTACCCCGAGCCGCGCTTTCGTCAGCTGATCGAGCCGCTGCGCCGCGGCGAGCGTGACCAGTTCCGCTTCGAGACCAGCCATCGCCATCGCGACGGCTTCGAGGTACCGGTCGAGATCTCCCTGCAACTGGTCGCCCCGCGCGGCGAGACCGCACGCTACGTGGCGATCTCGCACGACATCACCCAGCGCAAGCGCAACGAGGAGGCCCTGCTCCAGGCCCTGTCCGAACTGGAAGCCTCGCGCGACGAGCAAACGCGCCTGCTGGAACTGACCCGGCGGGAGCAGGGGCGCATGGCCGCGCTGCTCTCGGCGATGAGCATCGGCATCCTGTTCGAGGACCGCGAGGGCCGGGTGGAATACGTAAACCCGGCCTTCCGGCGCATGTGGGCCATCGGCAGCGAGGTGGAACTGGTGGGTCGTCCCTCGCGCGAGGTACTGGAACATTCCACCCACCGCTTCGCGCGGCCGGATCACGCCTCGCGCCACGTGCTGCACGTGCTGGATACCCACGAGATCAGCGAACGCTTCGAGGTCGACCTGTACGACGGGCGCATCCTCACCCAGGTCTCCTACCCCGTCCACGACACCGACGAGCGTTCCATCGGTCGACTGTGGCTGTACGAGGACGTGACCCACGAGCGCCAGACCGCCCAGCAACTGGTCTACCTCGCAGAACACGACGCGCTGACCGGCCTGTACAACCGCCATCACTTCCAGAAACGCCTGGAACACGTGATCCACAGCGAGCGGCGGCGCAACGGGCGCTTCGCCCTGCTGTACTTCGATCTCGACGAGTTCAAGACCATCAACGACACCTTCGGCCACCGGGCCGGGGATACCGTGCTGGTGCGCGCCGCCGGCGAGATCGCCGCGCTGGTACGCAGCCAGGACATCTTTGCCCGCCTGGGCGGCGACGAATTCGCGATCCTGGTGGATCGCGAGTCGGAGCAGGAGCCGATCGAACTGGCCGAACGCGTGGGCCGCGCGATCTCGGCGATCCCGTTCCGCTTCCGCGGCCAGAACTACCGGCTCACCGCCAGCATCGGCATCGCCCACTTTCCGGAGCATGGCGACAACGTCGAGGACCTGGTGGCCCACGCCGACACCGCGATGTACCAGGCGAAGGACCTGGGCAAGAACACCTGGGCGGTATTCGACCGCAGCCGCAACACCGCCGAGCACATGCTGGAGCGGATGTCCTGGAGCCAGCGCATCGGCACCGCGCTGGAGCAGGGACACTTCGAGCTGCATTACCAGGGGATCTACGCGGTCGGCGATGGCCACCTGCACCACATGGAGGCCCTGGTGCGCATGCGCGACCCGGCGTCCCCGGAGGAAATCGCCATGCCCGGCCAGTTCATCCCGATTGCCGAGAAGACCGGGCAGATCCTCGACATCGATCGCTGGGTGATCCGCGAGAGCATCCGCCGACTGGCCGGGGACCCGGCCATCCCCGGGATCGCGATCAACATCTCCGGCCGCAGCTTCGACGAACCGGGACTGCCGCAATACATCGCCCAGCAGCTGGAACAGCAGGGGGTCGAACCGCGACGGCTGATCATCGAACTGACCGAGACCGCGGCGGTCTCCGAGATGCAGGATGCCCAGCGCTTCATCGAGGCGTTGCAGCACACCGGCTGCACCGTCTGTCTGGACGACTTCGGATCCGGGTTCTCCACCTTCGCCTACCTCAAGTATCTGGGCGTGCAGATCCTGAAGATCGACGGCATGTTCGTGCGCGACCTGCCCAACAACCGCGACAATCAGGCCTTCATCCGCGCGATGGTCGACGTCGCCCGGGGCCTCGACAAGCAGACCGTCGCCGAATGCGTGGAAGACGGCCCGACCCTGGAGATGCTGGCCGAACTGGGCGTGGACATGGCCCAGGGCTACCACCTGCACCGCCCGTCACCGGAGCTCCCCACCGCCCGTACATGAACACTCCGATGGGGTGCGCACACCCCCTCAGTCATCCGTTATGGGCAGATACTCGTCGCGGCCCGCGGCCGGCTCCTCGAAGCGAAACCCCACCCCCGCAGGGGCGACCCGGAACACGCCCCGCGCGCGGACCCAGCCCTGATCCAGCACCGTGGCATCCACCCGTTCGAACAGCCGCTGCAGTGCGCGCGCGGTCGCGGCGCGGCGGGCGTAGTCCAGCCCGTGACGCCCCCAGGCCTCGCGCGCGCCCGCCGCGAGCCCCCAGCCCGTCTCCACGAACCCGGCGATCCACAGCGCGCGCAACACCCCGTCGCCCCATTGCTCGCGCAGGCGCGCCATTCCGGAGCGCGGATCCGGCGCCGCCTCCACCACCGCCATCAGCGACGCGGGCAGCAGTTCGCGCCAGTCATCACTTTCGAAGGCGCCCGTCAGCAGGTCCTCGTCGATGATCTGCACGAAGTCCGGCACCGGATCGGAGCCAGTACGTTCCGCCAGCTGAATCAGCGCCCCCGCCTCGTCGGTATAACCGGACAGGGCGAAACCGCACAGGTGATGGTCGACGATGTCGTGCACGAACACCGAGGTCGGGATACGCTCGCCGGTATACGGGGTCGCCGCGATGACGTCCGCGCCCCGCCCCGGCAGATCCAGCTTCCAGCCACGCACACCAAAGCCATCCTCCCAGGTGTCCGCGTACTCCGCGGGAATGGATACGCCGGCAGCGTCAGTGGCTGCATGCATGTCGGGAATTCGGGACATCGGCTTGGGCCCTCCTGGGCGATTGCTCCTTGCACTTTACCGACCGGTCAACTAGCGTGCAAAGACATGGAGACAACCACCCCCCATCACACCCGACACGACAGCCGCGAGGACCTGCTCAAGGCCGCCCGCGAGCTGATCGTCGGACGCAGCTACACCAGCGTTGGGATTGCCGAGATCTGCGCCCGAGCGGGCGTTCGCAAGGGCAGCCTGTACCACTTCTTCCCCGGCAAGGAGGCGCTTACCCTGGCGATGCTGGACGCCCTCTACGCGGACTTCGAGCGCGAAGTGCTGATCCCGGGGCTCGCCGGCGCCAACGGCCTGCACGCCCGGATCGAGGCGTTCGTCCATGCGATCCACGCCTTCGAGACCCGCATGCAGGCGGAATCCGGCCAGCTGCCCGGCTGCCCCTTCGGCAACCTGGCCGTGGAGATGGGGACCCACAACCCGACCCTGCGCCGGGCGATACGGGGGCACCTGGACGCCGTCACCGCCCATTTCCGTTCCGTATTGGACGAGGCCGTTCAGGACGGCGAACTACCCGGCGATACCAACACCGAGGCGCTGGCCGAGCAGTGGCTGGCCCTGATGGAAGGAATCCTGGTGATGGCCAAGGCCGACCAGGACCCGGCGACGGTCCTGCGCCTGGGCCCGGCGCTGGTCACACTCCTGACCCACTCGCCCCCGGAGGTACCCCATGAACGATGAACGCTTCCCCCTGCACGACGCCGCCAGCGCCCCGGAGGCGCAAGCCGTATTTGACCGGGCCGAACAGACCTTCGGCATGGTCCCCAACCTGATCCGCAAGATGGCCAGCGCGCCGGCCCTGGCCGAGGCCTACCTGGCGCTCCACGACCTGCTGCAGAAGACGTCGCTGAGCCCCACCGAACAGGGCGTCCTGCTGCTGACCGTCAGCCGCTACCACGAATGCGACTACTGCATGGCCGCGCACAGCATGACCGGTCGCATGACCGGCGTACCCGACGACGTCATCGCCGCGCTGCGCGAGGACCGCGTGATCGACGACCCTCAGCTGGAGGCCCTGCGCCAGTTCACCCGCGCCATGCTCGAACAGCGCGGCTGGGTTGACGAGCCCACCCAGCAGGCCTTTCTGGACGCCGGGCACACTCCCGCGCAGATGCTGGAGGTCATCCTGGCGATCGGCCTGAAGACCCTGTCCAACTACACCAACCACATCGCCGGCACCCCGGTCGACGCGCCCATGGCCAGCGAACGCTGGAGCGCAACCGCGCGTTGACCGCGCATGCCGTAGCCGATGATGCGATTGCGGCATGCACCGCGCAGCGGCAAGGTAGGGCCTCGCTCCCGACCACCAGCCCGCCTGCATGCCGCCACGCTCGCGCATCCTCCTGCTATCCGCCTACCGGGCCGACAGTCACGCCGCCTGGGTCGACTGGCTGACCACGACCTTCGGTCAATTCGACTGGGAGGTGCTGGAACTGCCCGGGCGGCACTTCCGCTGGCGCATCCGCGGCAACCCGGTCTCCTGGCTGGACCGGCTCGCGGGCGTGGAGGCCGATGCGGTCATCGCCACCTCGATGGTAGACCTGGCCACCTTGCGCGGCCTGCATCCGTCACTCGCCCGGCCACCCACGCTGTACTACGTGCACGAAAACCAGTTCGCCTACCCGGTCGGCCGCGACCAGGTGGATTCCGTGGACCCCCAGATGGTGCAGATCTACGCGGCACTGGCGGCGGACCGCGTGGCCTTCAACTCCGCCTTCAACCGCGCCTCGTTCCTGGATGGCATGGACGCCCTGCTCTCGCGGATGCCGGATCATGTCCCTGAAGGCCTGCGCACCCGGCTGCAGGCACGCAGCGAGGTCCTGCCCGTCCCGGTCGCGCCACCCACCGCGGCGGACAACCCGCGCGATCCGCGCCTGATCCTGTGGAATCACCGCTGGGAGTACGACAAGGCGCCGGAGGTGTTCGTCGAGGCGCTGCTAAGGCTGCGGGAGGCGGGCGTGGACTTCCGGCTCGCCCTGCTGGGGGCGCGGCCCGCGCAACCCCCCGAGGCCCTGCAGCGACTGCGCGCCGCCCTCGGGGACCGCATCGTGGCGGATGACAAGCTGCCGCGCCGGGAATACGAAGACCTGCTGGGCCGCGCGGGCATCGTCGTCAGCACCGCCCTGCACGAGTTCCAGGGACTCGCGGTACTGGAGGCCACGGCCGCCGGGGCGACGCCACTGGTCCCGGATGCCCTGGCCTACCGCGAGCAATATCCAGACACTTGCCGCTATCCCGCCGGCGATGGCGCGGCCCTGACCGAGCGCCTGCGACATTGGCTGCAACAGGGAACGCCGCCGGCACCGGACGTGCGCGCCTGGCTGCCGGCTCGGCTGGAACCGCGCTGGCAGCAGGCGCTGGATGCACTGGTCGCGGGCGACGTCCGCCGGCCCGGGATCAGTCGCGCCTGACCACGATCCGGTCGGACGGGACCTCGTCCTCGGCCACGAAGACCGGGCGGATCACGTCGCGGTAGTTGCGAATGCGCTGCACGTAATACACCGGCTGGTAGCCGCGGGCGTAGCCGAAGCGCAGGTTCTGGTAGTAGCGCTCTTCGGTCAGCAGCGGCAGGGTCTCGCGCATGTCGGCCCAGCGATCCGGATCACGCCCCAGCTCGCGCGCCAGCCGGCGCGCATCCAGCAGGTGCCCGCGACCGATGTTGTAGGCCGCCAGCGCCAGGTAGGTCCGATCCGGCTCGTCAATATCGTCGGGCAGCAGTTCGTGCTGGCGCTGCAGGTAGCGCGCCCCGCCGTCGATGCTCTGCACCGGGTCCAGGCGATCCACTCCCAGGGACTCGGCCGTGCGCTGCGTCAGCATCATCATGCCGCGCACACCGGTGGGGCTGCGCGCCTCCGGATCCCAGTGCGACTCCTGGTAGGCCAGGGCCGCCAGCAGATCGGCCGGCAGATCGGTGCGTTCGGCCGCTTCCTCGAAATACGACTGGAACTGCGGCAGGCGGTCCTCGATGCGGCGGTTGAGCGCCCGCAGGTCGACAAAATCGAACTGATCGATGTAGGCGTAGTAACGCTCGTCCACGAGTTCGCGCAGTTCCCGGCCGCCATCACCCTGCATCCAGTCGCCCGCCAGTTCAGCCAGCGCCACCTGGTCCGGCTGTACGTACCAGCCCAGGGTGCGCGGGTCGGACAGGTCGAAGGCGATGTCGAGATGCGGGAAGGAGCGACGGTTGTAGCGCACGATATGCGAATCGGCCACGGTGCAGTCAATCTCCTGCCGGGCGACCTGCGCCATCAGCCGCTCGGTACCGATCTCGCGGACCTCGAACCCGGCCGAATCCGGAAGCGCCTGCTCAAGGGTCTCCACGTAGCTGCTGCCGGCCGAGACCACCAGGTCGACCGAGCCCAGGTCGTCCGCCGATTCGGGCATGGCATCGAAGTCGCGATGGCAGACCACCTGCTCGGTGATCTCCATGTACTCAGGGCCGCGCCGGAAGCGCTCGTCGCGCGAGGTGAGATGGGTCAGCCCCGCCGCGGCCATATGCGCCTCGCCGGAGGCCAGCGCCTCGAGCACACCGGAAACCGATTCGGCCATGACCCACTCCACCTGCCAGCCATGCGCCTGGGCAAAGCCCTCGACCAGATCATGCTCCGTGCCCGCCGCTTCCAGATGCTGGTCAAAGTACCAGGTGGTGGGGGCATTGCGGGTCACTACGCGCAGCGTGCCGGTCTCCTCCACCGGCGCCAGCCGCTCGCCGGCGCTGGCATTCGAGACCATCGAGTCGGATTGCCCGTCCTCGGCGCCACAACCCGCGAGCAGCACCAGCAGCGCGGCGGGCAGCAGCGCGCGGCCCTGTCCGCGGGATGACGGGCGCCAGCCCGCGGCGGCGCGATCATTCGGTTCATGCATTCCGGTTTCCTTCCCGTCGACAGGCCGCGCGGATTGGCTGACCCCGTCCATGACGGATCCATGAATGTCCGATACAGAGACTAGGGTTTTGCGGAATGGTTCTCAAAAATACCCACGACGAAGGGGTTGCCATCCCTTGCGGAGGCCACCGCTGATGGGCGGCCCAGCCGCGTGCCCTGTACAGTCGAACCCTTCGCCACCGTGCTTTTCGGGGAACGCAGCGACCTCGGCACACTCCAACACTCCGTTACCCGCAAGGAGCGCGACATCATGGCCATCGAATCCCTTCTCCTCCTCCTGCTCATCGGCGGCATCGCCGGCTGGCTCGCCGGACTGCTGGTGCACGGCTCCGGGCAGGGCATCCTGCTCAACATCGTGGTCGGCGTGATCGGGGCCTTCCTCGGCGGCTGGCTGTTCACCCAGCTCGGGGTCCAGGCCGGCGGGCTGATCGGCAGCCTCGCCGCCGCCACCGTCGGCGCCGTACTTCTGCTGGGCCTGCTCCGGCTGATTCACAAGGCCTGACCGATGACCCAGATCCTTGGAATCATCCTGCTGGTCGGGGGCCTGATCGCCGCTATTGTGGGCCTGCAGGATGCCTTCGGCATGCGCGAGCGCGCCGCGCGCCTGATCCTCGGCCGCTTTACCCGGCGCACCCTCGCGCTGCTGGTGGGCGGCGGCGTCGCCGCACTGATGGGCCTGATCCTGGTGACCTGACCGAAAAACGTGATGCGGTTGGCATCGTCTCCCCGGAATCGGTAGTGTCCGCTGCGGGGAGTCCGCGCCGCGTGCGCCAGACCGACCGCGGCCTCCCTCCAGAACAAAACAACCAGGGGGAGACCGCATGACCTTGAAGCCTTCGCGCCGTCTGGCGCTTGCCGCCGCCGTCAGCACCGTCCTGTTCGCCACACCCACGACCCTGCTGGCCGCGGGCTTTTACCTGCAGGAGCAAGGGGTCTCCGGTCTCGGCCGCGCCTATGCCGGCGAGGCCGCCATCGCCTCCGATGCCAGCACCATCTACTTCAACCCGGCCGGCATGACCCGCCTGGAACGCAACGAGGTGCAGGCAGGCGTGTATCTGCTGGCCCCCGAGGCCAAGGTCAGGCGCAGCAGCTCCACCATCAATGGAGCCCCGTACGAGGGCCGCGACGGCAACAACCCCTACGACCCGACCCCGATCCCCAACCTGTACTGGGCAGAGCAGTACTCCGAACGCGTCTGGCTGGGCTTTGGCCTCAGCGCGCCCTTCGGCCTGAAGAACGAATACAACGATGACTTCTTCGCCCGCTACGACTCGCTGGAATCCGACCTGCAGGTGCTGAACCTGCAGCCCAGCATCGCCTTCGACCTGACCGACCGCATCTCCATCGGCGGCGGCCTCGACCTGCAGTACGCCGACGCGACCCTGCGCAGCGCCATCCCCGGCGGCTTCCCGCCCACGCCCGCCAGCGATGGCGAATTCAAGCTCGAGGGCGACAACTGGGATATCGGCTTCAACATCGGGATGCTGTTCGATCTGGGCGATGACACCCGCCTCGGCATCCATTACCGCGACGGCATCACCCACACCCTGAGCGGCACGGCGACCATCACCGAGCCCGCGGGCGGGCCTGTCTCCGTGCTGCCCGGGCAGGCCGACCTGAAGCTGCCTGATATCGCATCCATCGGCATCCGCCACCGCTTCAATGACCGCTGGACCGGCCTGGCTCAGTACACCTGGTTCAACTGGTCGAACTTCGACGAGATCCGCATCCAGCTGCCGCAGGGCAACGAACAGGTGCTGGAACAGAACTACCGCAACAGCTACGCCCTGGCGGTCGGAGCCGAGTACGAAATGAACCCGCGCTGGACCCTGCGCGGCGGCATCCAGTATGACCAGACCCCGACCCAGACCGACGGCCGCAGCACACGCACCCCGGATGGTGACCGCACCTGGTTCTCCGTGGGCGCCACCTTAACCAGCAGTGACCGCTTCACCTTCGACTTCGGTTACAGCTACATCCACATCGGCAGCGAGGACCTGGACGTCACCCGGGGCTTCGATTCCAGCGGGGATGGACAGGCGGATACCTTTGTGAACATGCAGGGCACCACCTCGGGTCACGTGCACGTACTGGCCGCCGCCATGCGTTACCACTTCTAGCACCGATACCGGGGCCGGGCATTCGCCCGACCCCGGCGATCACCGCGCAAGCTCCACGTCGCAGGCCGCCGCCAGCGCGCGACGGTCGGCCTCGCTCAGGTCGCGCCGCCCGGCGTTGGCCTCCCCCAGCATCGCGTGCATTACGGCCGCCGGGTCGTCCACGTGATCGATCCCCAGGGCATGGCCCAGCTCGTGCGCCAGCGTCAGGCGCAGCTCGTCCGCGTCGCTCGCCTTGAACACGGTGATCGAGCGCCGCGCCCCGTGCTGCTCGTACACCGCCATGTCGAAGGCCCCGGTCGTACCGATCTCGCGGTTGAGCTCCGCGACCCGCTCGTTGAACCCATCGATCTCGCGCTCCAGTGCCCGGATGTCGCGGTTGAGCTCGTCACGGCGCTGTTCCAGCGTGCGCCGGCGCTGATCGAGGTCGTCACCCGCGCGGTCCAGCGCCCGGCGCTGCCGCTCCAGACGTTCGCGATTCCCCGCGCTGTGCGCCATGCGACCGGCATTCCAGGCGGCCACCGCCTGCTCGTATTCGCGCTGGCGCGCCTGAAAATCCTCGAGATGACGCTGATAGCCCGCGGCATCCGCCGCCAGCGCCGAGTGGCGATGATCCAGGCGCTCCTCGCGCTCGGCGATCCCCCGCTGGAGGCGGTCCAGTTCCGCGCGGGCACGGTCCCGGCTCTCGGCTCCTGCCTGGCGCTCGTCGAACACCAGCCGCACCGGCATACCCTCGCCTTCACGCTGGCGGAAGAGCACGTCCGGCGTCTCCCCGTCCCACATCCGGACGGCCGCATCCAGGGCCGTCTGCACCGCGTCGCGCTCCAGGCGGAAGCGCGGATCCACGCCCGCCAGGTGCAGGGCGACCGGCACCTCGCAGCGCGGCGCGGCCAGGTGCGCGTGCCCACCGGACGAGCCCGGCAACTGCCCCTCCTGCCACAGCACACCCCCCAGCGCGAGCGCGCCGACACCCCCGACCAGCCACAACGGCAATGCCATCGCGTTTCCTCCGAGTGAATCCTTGTAGAACCACTGATCAATGTTTCCTTAAGGTGCCAGTGCGCGGTCGCGGAAACCAGCGTTTGCCCCGTCATGGCGGGGCAGGCACCATTGAACGATCGCCTTACCCCGTTTCAGGAGACTGTCATGCTGCGCATCCTTTTCGCCGCCCTGCCCCTCGTGGCCCTGCCGCTGGCCGCCCAGGCCGACACCCCGAACATCCAGCCGGGCCTGTGGGAAAACCAGAACACCATGATCATGGAAGGCATGGGCAACATGCCGGACCAGACCGAGACCACGACCGAGTGCGTCACCCAGGAAGACATCGATCGCGGCGAAAGCATTATCGAGGCGCCGGAGGGCTGCACCCTGGATCAGATGGACATGACCGCCGACCGCATGGACTACACCATGAGCTGCACCGACCCGCAGGGCGGCCAGATGCAGATGGAGGGCAGCATGCGCTTCATGGGCGATCGCGCCGAGGGCGAAATGACCAGCGAGATGGACACCCCGATGGGCCCGATGAACGTGCGCATGGAAATGCGCGGCCAACGCATCGGCGACTGCTGACCTCCGCTTTCGTCACGCGCCCTAAAAGGCGCTAACAGGAAGATGAGAAGGCTGGAAGAAAGACTGATTGGTGGGCTGGGGCAGGCCACGACCCACCAGGGCATTTCTTCCAAACTTCCCGTCTTCCTGTGAATATCCCTTAATGTTGTCCAAGGCTTTCGTGACGCCGTAATGACCATACCCCGGCTTTTCAGGCACGACGCCAGAGGAGGATCTGGTTGTTGGCCGGGAGGTTGATGACCGCCTCGGGTGCGAGACCGGCGGCGGTGGCGAGCGCGTCCAGGTCGGCGCGGTCGCGCACGCCCATGCCCGGGTCCTGCGCCCGCAGCATCTGGTCGAAGCGCGCGTTGGATTCGGCAGTGTGGGCGCCGTCGTGGGCGAACGGGCCATACAGGGCGAACAGCCCGTCCGGCGCCAGCACCCGAGCCACGCCGGCGAACAGCGCCTCGACCGCCGGCCAGTGCATGATGTGCACGGTGTTGGCGCTGTAGACGTATTCGAACGGCCTCTCCGGCCAGGGGTCCCGCAGCACGTCCAGTGGCCGTGCCGGCCGCAGGTTGGGCACGGCGGCATCGCGCCGCCAGGCCTCTACACCGGGCAGATTCTCGGCCACATCACTGGGATGCCAGTCCAGGTGGGGAAGCGCCGCGGCGAAGTGCACCGCGTGCTGCCCCGTTCCGGCGCCAATCTCCAGCACCCGACCGTGGGCGAGAAAGCGCTCGCGCAGCACCTCCAGGATCGGCGCGCGGTTCTGTTCCGCCGCCGGGGCATAGGGCTTGTCACTGGCCATCGTATCCATCCATCCGGAAAAGCAGGCCGGGTATTCTGGACGCCTCGCGAGCGCACTGCCATGATCGGGAGACACCCGTTCCCAGGCGCCCTGCTGATGCCTCGCTCCCGGTTGTCCCTGCCCGTCGTACTCGTCCTGCTGCTGGCCCTGGCCGGCGATGCCCTGGCGCGGGAGATGGCCACCGATCCGGATCGCCTGTTGCCGGTCGAGCTGGCCACCGTCGGGGTGGACGCCAACTCCGGCGCCCCCATCGCGTTGCTGCGCCACCCGGCCTCCGGCGAGGTGGTCCCCATCGTGATCGGCACCGATCAGGCCCGCGCGATCCTGCTCGCGATGCACGAGGTCCCGCTGTCGCGCCCGCAGACCCACGATCTGATGATCGACCTGCTGGAGCAACTGAACGCCCGCCTGGAGCGGGTGATCGTGGACGGCCTGGAAAACGGCACCTATCTCGGCTGGCTGGAGGTGCGTGTGGCCGGCGACGACGAGCCGCGGATGATCGACACCCGTCCCAGCGACGCGCTCGCCCTGGCCGTTCGCAGCGGGGCGGCGATCCACGTCGCCCCGGAGATCCTCGAGGCGGAGGTGCCCTTCGACTACACGCCGCCGGGCGAGGACGAGGTCGTCACCGCCCTGGGCATCACCGTAGTCGAGGCCCGCGACGACCTGCGCGAGGCCCTGCAACTGCCCGACGAACCCGGCGTTCTGGTCAGCCGCGCGACCGGGCGGGCCGCCACCGCGGGACTGAGCCACGGGGCCCTGATCCTGGAGGTGAACGGCCGCGTGCCCGCCACCCCGATGGACTTCCTCGAGGCGGTGTCGGCCACCGCCGATGGCGCGGAGGCCGAGATCCGCTTCTGGCTGGACGGCGACACCCGGACGATCACCCTGCCCACGGACGTCCCCGCTATCGAGGAGTCCGACGACGCCCTGACCGTCTGAGCCAAGTCGGAACGGACGTGGGTCAGTCCCCCTGCGGTAACCGCGGGCGCAACCAGTCGAGCGTGGCGGTGGTCGCGGGATCGTGTGCGGCGGGTGTCGCCCCCGGCTCCAGATCCGCGAGGATCTGGCCGGCCAACTGCTTGCCCAGCTCCACCCCCCACTGGTCGAAGGCGTTGATACCCCACAGCGTGGCCAGCACGTAGATCTTGTGCTCGAACAGCGCGATCAGCGCGCCCAGCGTGGCCGGGTCCAGGCGTTCCAGCAGGATCAGCGTGCTCGGCCGGTTGCCGGGGAAGCTCCGGTGCGGCGCCAGGGCGTCGATCGCCTCCGGCGACTGTCCCGCCGCCGCCATCTCCGCGCGCACCGCGCCCTCGTCCTTGCCCGTCGCCAGCGCCTCCGCCTGCGCGACCAGGTTGGCCATCAGCAACGGATGCTGCGCCGGCAGGTCGTGCTCGGGGCGCGCCACGCCAATGAACTCGGCCGGGATGAAGCGCGTGCCCTGATGCAGCAGCTGGAAGAAGGCATGCTGGCCGTCGGTCCCCACCGCGCCCCAGACCACCGCACCGGTATCGTCCATCACCACCTGGCCGTCCAGCCCCACGCGCTTGCCCAGGCTCTCCATCTCCGCCTGCTGCAGGTACGGGGGCAGCAGCGACAGGCGTTCGTCGTAGGGCAGCACTGCGCGCGACTGCGCGCCCAGCAGATTCTGGTTCCACAGATCCACCAGCGCCATGCGTACCGCGGCGTTCTGCGCGATCGGCGCGCGCCGGACGTGCTCGTCCACGGCGTGCGCGCCGCCGAGGAAGGCACGAAAGCCGTCCATGCCCAGCAGCAGTGCCACCGGCAGCCCGATGGTGGACCACACGGAGTAGCGCCCGCCGACCCAGTCCCAGAAGCCGAACATGTTGTCCGGGTCGATGCCGAATTCGGTCACCCGCTCGCGCGCGGTGGACACCGCCACGAAGTGGCGCGCCACGGCCGAGTCGTCCGGTGCATGGCGCAGCAGCCAGGCGCGGGCCGCGCGGGCGTTGGTCAGGGTCTCCTGGGTGCCGAAGGTCTTGGAGGCGACGATGAACAGCGTGGTCTCCGGATCGGCCTCGCGCAGCACGGCGGAGAGGGCCGCGCCGTCCACGTTGGAGACGAACTGGACCGCCAGCGGCGCGCCTTCGGCCGTCGCCCGCGCGTGCGGCGCCAGCGCCCGGCAGACCATGCGCGGCCCGAGGTCGGAACCGCCGATGCCAATGTTCACCACCCGCTGGATCGGACGTCCACTGTAGCCCCGGTGGGTACCGTCGTGGACCTGTTGCACGAAGGCCTCGACCCGGTCCAGCTGGGCATGCACCTGGGGCACGACATCGTGGCCATCCACCTCGCAGCGCGCCTCGCGCGGCAGACGCAGGGCGGTGTGCAGCGCCGCCCTGCCCTCGGTGGTGTTGACCCGTTCGCCGGCGAACAGCGCGCGCAGCGCCTCCGGCACCTCGCAGGCCGCGGCCCGCTCGAAGAGCGCATCCCAGGCCGGGGCGTCCAGGCGCTGACGCGTCCAGTCCAGGCGCATGCCGGCGATTTCCTGCACATCCCGCTGCACCCGGTCGGGATCGCGCGCGAACAGATCGCGCAAGGTCTCGCCCTCCAGCCGGCGGGCCTCGACCCGCAGGGCACTCTCCATCCCCGTATTCCGTCCTGTCGTCATTCCATGCCCCCGCTTGTCCTGTTCCCCAGAGTGCCGCCCGGTCCCCTGCGTTACAATCCATAGAAACCATCCGGCGCCGCCGGTTCCGTTCCCGGGGAACTCTTCATGCGCATCCTGTTCGCCAGCAGCGAGGCCTACAGCCTGGTCAAGACCGGCGGGCTCGCCGATGTAAGTGCCAGCCTGCCCGCCGCCCTGCGCCGCCGACGCCAGGATGTGCGCCTGGTCCTGCCCGGTTATCCCGAGGCCTGCCGCAATCTGGTGGATGCCACCCCGCGCCCGGGTCCGGACAACGCCCCGTGGCAGCTCCTCGAGGGCCGCCTGCCCGGCACTCGCGTGCCGGTCTACCTGATCGACTGGCCGGAGTACTTCCAGCGCGCCGGCAATCCGTACAGCGCCAGCAACGGCATAGACTGGCCGGACAACGCCCAGCGCTTCGCCGGTTTCGCCCGCGCCATCGTCGCCCTCGCGCGCGACGAGGCCGGGCTGGACTGGACCCCGGAGCTCATCCACCTGAACGACTGGCAGACCGGCCTGGTGCCGCTGCTGCTGGACCCGGAGCGCACCGGCATCGAGCGCCCGCGGACCGTATTCACCATTCACAACCTGGCCTACCAGGGCCTGTTCCCGGCCAGCACCCTCCAGGAGCTGAATCTGCCCGCGGACCTGTGGCACCCGGAGGCGCTGGAGTTTCACGACCAGCTGTCGTTCATGAAGGCGGCCCTGGTCTTTGCCGACGCCATCACCACGGTCTCGCCGACCTATGCCCGCGAGATCCAGGAGCCAGCCTCCGGCATGGGCCTGGACGGCGTGCTGCGCGCCCGCGCCGCGGACCTGCACGGCATCCTCAACGGGGTCGACTACCGCGACTGGGACCCGGCGCGCGACCGCCATATCGCCGCGCGCTACAGCGCCGACGACCTCGCCGGCAAGGCCGCCAACAAGGCCGCGCTACAGACCCGCCTGGGCCTGGAACCGGACCCGGACATCCCGCTGCTGGGCCACGTGGGCCGCATGGTCGAGCAGAAAGGGGTAGACCTGCTGCATGCCGCCTGCACCCCGCTGCTGGAGACCGGGCGCATCCAGCTGGCCCTGGTCGGCTCCGGCCAGAAGGACCTGGAACACGCCACCGGCGCCCTGGCGCGCGCCTATCCCGGCCGGGTCGGGGTGCACATCGGCTATGACGAGCCCCTGGCCCACCAGATCGAGGCCGGCGCCGACCTGTTCCTGATGCCCTCGCGCTTCGAACCCTGCGGTCTCAACCAGCTCTACAGCCTGCGCTACGGCACCCCGCCGGTGGTCCACGCCACCGGGGGCCTGGCGGACACCGTGGTCGACGCCACACCCGATCATCTGGACGCCGGCACGGCCACGGGATTCAGCTTCTCGCCGGACAGCGTGGCCGCCCTCGGCGGCGCGCTGGAGCGCGCCCTGGGGCTGTACGCCGCCCGCGGCGACGGCCGCTGGGAACAACTGATGCGCACCGGCATGGCCCGCGACTTCGGCTGGAACGCGAGCGCCGACGCCTATCTCGCCCTGTACCGCGAACAGCTCCCGCGCCGCAGCCGGCGTGCGAAGGCCGCATCTGCGCTATAATCGCGTCCTTTTCGCGACCTCCCGACCCCAACCGGCAAGCCCAGGCAGCGGCGATCGTCGTCCTGCGCGCACAGGCCCGATATGACTCGAAGCGATCAACACGACCGATTCCTGCCCAAGGACAAGGAACTGCGCGCCCGCGTGCGGCTGTTCGGGGAACTCCTGGGCAACGTGATCCACAAGCTGGAAGGCCAGGCGGTATTCGACGCGGTCGAAAAGCTGCGCCGCGGCTTTGTCAGCCTGCGCAAGAACGAGGACCCGGACCTGCGCCGCCAGCTGATGGCGGACATCACCCACTTCGACGCCGCGCTCACCGAGCGCGTGATCCGCGCCTTCAGCATCTACTTCAGCCTGGTCAACATTGCCGAGGAAGACCTGTTCTACCGCTGGCGCCGGGCCCAGGTCTCCAGCGGCGAACCGCTGTGGACCGGCTCCTTCGACCAGACCCTGCGCCAGCTGCATGACGAGGGGGTCACCGCCGAGGAGCTGGAACGGCTGCTCAGCGAACTGCACTACCAGCCGGTCTTCACCGCCCACCCCACCGAGGCCCGTCGCCGGACCACGATGGAGAACCAGCGCCGCGTGTTCGAGACCGCCGACCGGCTGAACCAGCCCGGTCTGGGCGAGGAGGAACGCCGCCTGATCACCGAGGAACTGGAAACCCAGATCCAGATCCTCTGGCGCACCAACGAGGTGCGGGTGAAGAAGCCGCAGGTCCAGGACGAGATCAAGTACGGTCTGTTCTACTTCGAGGAGAGCCTGTTCGAGGCCATCCCGCAGTCCTACCGCTTCCTGGAAAAGGCCATCCGCCGCATCTACGGCGTCCACCCGGACGGCAGCCTGCCGGTGCGGATCCCGGCCTTCCTGCACTTCGGTTCCTGGATCGGCGGTGACCGCGACGGCAACCCGAACGTGACCCCCGAGGTCACCGAACTGTCCTGTCGCCTGGCGATGGAGCAGGTCCTGCGCGAATACATCAAGCGGGTCAACCACCTGCGCAACGTGCTGACCCACTCGTCGTTCATGTGCCAGCCGTCGCAGGCCTTCCTCGACAGCCTGGACTCCGACGCCAACATCGCGAACGCGGTGTTCCAGGGGGCCTCCGACCGCTTCGAGAGCGAGCCCTACCGGCGCAAGCTCTACATCATGCGGTATCGCCTGCGCGAAACCCTGGACACCGTGGTCCGGCGGGTACATGGCGAGGCCGCGGTGCTTCCGACCAACAGCGCCTATGCCGACGCCCAGGCCTTCCTGAGCGACCTGAAGCTGATCCGCGACTCGCTGATCAGCCACGGCGACCGCAATATCGCCAGCGGCGCGCTGACCGATCTGATCCGCCTGGTCGAGACCTTCGGCTTCCACCTGCACCACCTGGACGTGCGCCAGGAATCCACCGTGCATACCGACGCGATCGCCGAGATCCTCGGCCAGCTGGCCCCGGACACCGATTACGCCGCCCTGGACGAGACCGGCCGCCAGCAGGCCCTGAGCGACCTGATCGCCGCCGAACAGCTGCCGGAACTGGACCGCGACGCCCTGGGCGAAGGCACCCGCGAAACCCTGCGCGTGTTCGAGGTCATCCAGGGCATGCGCCGCGAGGTCGGCCCGGATGGCATCGGGACCTACGTGATCTCCATGACCCACGCGGCCTCGCATGTGCTGGAGGTCCTTCTGCTGGGGCGCCTGGCCGGCCTGGCCGGAGACGACGAAGACGGCAACCCCTTCTGCCACCTGCGCATCTCGCCGCTGTTCGAGACCATCGAGGACCTCCTGCATGTCGAGGACGTCCTCGAGGGCCTGCTGTCCAACCCGGTCTACGCCCGCCTGCTGGCCGCCTCCGGCAACATCCAGGACGTGATGCTCGGCTATTCGGATTCCTGCAAGGACGGCGGCATCCTCGCCTCCAGCTGGAACCTCTACGAGGCGCAGAAGAAGATCGTCGGCATCACCGACCGCTTTGGCGTGCGCTGCCAACTGTTCCATGGCCGCGGCGGCACCGTCGGCCGTGGCGGCGGCCCGACCCATGAGTCCATCCTCGCCCAGCCCCCGGCCACCGTGCAGGGGCGCATCAAGTTCACCGAACAGGGCGAGGTGCTGTCGTACAAGTACTCCAACGTGGAGACCGCGGTCTATGAGCTGGGTATGGGCGCCACCGGTGTCATGCTCGCCTCGCGCAGCCTGATCCGGCCACCGCGCCAGGACCGCGACGACTACCGCGCCACCATGCAGGATCTCGCGCAATGCGGCGAGGATGCCTATCGCGAGCTGATCGACCGCACCGACGGCGTGCTCGACTACTTCTACGAGATCACCCCGGTGCAGGAGATCGGCTTCCTGAACATCGGCTCGCGCCCGTCGCACCGGCGCAAGACCGATCGTTCCAAGAGCTCGATCCGGGCGATCCCCTGGGTCTTCGGCTGGGCCCAGGCGCGCCACACCCTGCCCGCCTGGTACGGCATCGGCACCGCGCTGGAGCGCTGGCGTGGCGACGATCCCGAGCGCCTGGCCCAGCTCCAGCGCATGTACCAGGAGTGGCCGTTCTTCCGCTCGCTGCTGTCCAACTGCCAGATGGCGCTGACCAAGGCCGACATGCGCACCGCGGCCGAGTACGCCCGCCTGTGCAGCGACCCGGAACTGGCCGAACGCATCTATGCCCGGGTCCGCGACGAGCACAGCCGCACCGTGACCGAGGTGTTGCGGGTCGCCCAGCTGGACGCCCTGATGGACGAGACCCCCCTGCTGGCGCGCTCGCTGCAACGGCGCAATCCGTATCTGGACCCGCTCAACAGCATCCAGATCCACCTGCTGCGCGAATCCCGCGAGTTCGACGCCGAGGCCGGAGACGACGCCGACAATCCCTGGCTGTCGCCCCTGCTGCGCTCGATCAACGCCATCGCCGCCGGCATGCGCAACACCGGCTGACCCTTACGGGAGCGCGAGCTGGCCGGTCCGATGGTCCGCGACCATCATCGCGTCAGGGAAACGCTGATCAATGTGCACATTGACCAGCGTTTCCCCTAGAATCCGGTCATGCGCCTGCTGCTCCTGATCGTTGCCATCGTCGCCGTGTTCCTCGCGGTGCGCACCCTGGTGCGCTCCAGCAGCAACCGCAAGCAGGTCTCCCGCGGGGAACGCCCCGAACGCCTCAAGGAAGGTGGCGCGGTGATCCGCTGCGCCTTCTGCGGCGTGCACGTGCCGGAGGCCGAGGCCTACCGCGACGGGGACCGCCTGTACTGCTCGCGCCAGCACGCCGAGGTCGACCGCAGCCGCTCGGACGCCGACACCCACAGCGAAGACGACTGATCCCCGCGCGCATGGACGGCCAGAACGGGGCGCACACGCCGATCGACGCCGACACCCGGCGTTCCGCCTGGCTGTTCGCGCTCTACCGGGTCTTTGTCGCAGCGGTTCTGCTGCTGCTGGGACTGTTCCCGGATACCCCGCTGGGACTGCATGCGGTCGCCCCCCAGTTCTACGCGGTGATCGCCACGGCCTACCTCGCCTTCGCGCTGGCCGCGGCCGGCTTCGCCTGGCGTTGCACCCACAACCCGAACACCACCAGCCTCAGCCGCATCGCCCTGATCGGGGGCGCCGGGGACGGCATCGGCCTGATCGGGCTGCTGCTCGTCTCCGGTGGGGTCGGCACCGGGATCGGCCTCCTGCTGGTCCCCGCCCTGGTCGCCACGGTACTGCTATCCAGCGCGCGCTTCGCGCTGAGTCTGGCGGCCATCGCCACCCTGGCGCTGCTGCTGGCCGAGACGGTCAGCGCCCTGCTCCTCCATCCTGGCGAGAGCGCCATCACCCAGGCCGGGCTGCTGGGCGCCACCCTGTTCGCGGCCGGCCTGCTGGCGCGCCACTTCGCCCGCCGGGCCGGCGAGACGCGCGCCCAGGTGGAACGCCAGGAGGCCGACCTGGCGAATCTGGCCGAGCTGAATGCCCAGATCATCGCGCGCATGAGCGCCGGGGTCATCGCGGTGGACCCGGAGGGCTACATCCGCTCCATCAACGAGGCCGCCCGCCGCCTGCTGCCGCCACGGCCGGGGCGCCACCTGTCGTCGCTGTCGCCCTCGGTGGCCCGCGTCATCCGCGAGTGGCAGCGCAGCGGCAGGCCCAGTACCAGCCAGCAGTTGCCGGGCGATCGCGATCAACCGGCCCTGCGCATCCGCCTGGCCCCGCTGGGCGACCGCGGCGACCAGGGCACGCTACTGATCCTGGAGGATGCCGCCGAGCTCCAGCGCCAGGCCCAGGCCAGCAAGCTTCAGGCCCTGGGCCGGCTGACCGCCAGCATCGCCCACGAGATCCGCAACCCGCTCGGTGCGATCAGCCACAGCGCTCAGCTGCTTGGCGAGTCACCGGACCTCGCGCCTCACGACCAGCGCCTGCTCGACATCATCAACAACCAGAGCAAGCGCGTGAACGAACTGATCTCCAATGTCCTCAGCCTGTCACGCCGGGACACCGGCGAGCGCGAACGCCTGAACCTGCAGGAGACCCTGGACCGCTTTGCCGAGGAGTTCTGCGGGGCCCTGCAACTGCCCCGCTCCACCCTGCATGCCCGGGTGGAACCGGGCGACTCCGAAATCCAGTTCGATCGCTCGCAGCTCAACCAGATCCTGTGGAACCTGTGCACCAACGCACGCATCCACGGCGGTCACGACGAACCCGACAGTCCGCCCATCGTGTTGCGCGGGGGCGCCGGCCAGGTCGCCCGCGTGGTCAGCCTGGATGTCATCGATGCCGGCCCCGGGATCTCCACGGAACAGGAAAAGGACCTGTTCGAACCGTTCGTCTCCGGTCGCAGCGGCGGAACCGGGCTCGGCCTGTACATCTCGCGCATGCTGTGCGAAAACAACGGGGCCTCGCTGGAGTACATCCGGACGCCCACCGGCGGCTGCTTCCGGATCCTGTTCGCTCCCCTGGAAGACGAATCGCCAAAGGAACAAGGCGCATGAGTATCCGTCACGTGCTGGTCGTGGACGACGAGCCCGACATCTGCGAACTGCTCGAGATCACCCTGGCACGCATGGGCCTGGAAGCGACCACGGCCACCCGCCTGGAACCCGCCCGCGCCCTGCTCGCCGAACGCGACTTCGACCTCTGCCTGACCGACATGCGCCTGCCCGATGGCGACGGCCTCGAGCTGGTCCGCCACATCCAGTGCGAACGCCCGCAATTGCCGGTGGCCGTGATCACCGCCCACGGCAGCGTGGACACGGCGGTGCAGGCACTGAAACTGGGGGCCTTCGACTTCGTCAGCAAGCCGGTGGACCTGAAACAGCTACGCGAACTGATCGATGCCGCGCTGCGCCTGGAGACCCGTGGCCCCGGGCCGGAAGAAGGGCCCGATGACGCGACCACGCCGGCCCGCCCCGACGACAGTCCCCTGCTGGGCCATTCCGAACCCATGCAGCGCCTGCGAGCCACCATCCACAAGCTGGCCCGCAGCCAGGCGCCGGTGTTCATCTCCGGCGAATCC
The DNA here is from genome assembly GCF_000377445.1 of Thioalkalivibrio sp. ALE9. Lineage (NCBI taxonomy): Bacteria > Pseudomonadati > Pseudomonadota > Gammaproteobacteria > Chromatiales > Ectothiorhodospiraceae > Thioalkalivibrio > Thioalkalivibrio sp. ALE9. The sequence continues at coordinate 92,145 of NZ_KB898126.1, read as the reverse complement.
GGCTCCGGCAAGGAACTGGTCGCGCGCGAGATCCATCGCCTCGGGCCGCGCGCCGAGCGGCCGTTCGTCCCGGTCAACTGCGGCGCCATCCCCGGCGAGCTGATGGAGAGCGAGTTCTTCGGCCACCGCAAGGGCGCCTTTACCGGGGCAACCCAGGACCACACCGGCCTGTTCCAGTCCGCCGACGGCGGCACGCTGTTCCTCGACGAGGTTGCCGACCTGCCACTGCCGATGCAGGTCAAGCTGCTGCGCGCCATCCAGGAGCGAGCGATCAAGCCGGTCGGCGGCACCCGCGAGATCCCGGTGGACGTGCGCATCCTCAGCGCCACCCATCACGACCTCGAGAAGGCCGTACGCGAGGGGCGCTTTCGCCAGGACCTCTACTACCGACTGAACGTGATCGAGCTGAAGGTCCCCCCACTGCGCAACCGCCGCGGGGACATCGAGCGCCTGGCCGCGCGTATCCTGCGGCGCATCAGCGAGCAGTGGGAGACCGGCGACCTGGAACTGGCCCCCGATGCCCTCGCGGCCCTGCAGGGGCACGGCTTCCCGGGCAACGTCCGCGAACTGGAGAACATCCTGGAGCGCGCCGCCACCCTGTGCGAGGGTCGGCTGATCCACGCCGACAACATCGACCTTCCCGCCACTGGCCTGGGCACCGAACCCGTCATGGACCGCGCCCCGGACAGCCCGCCTGACCCCGACCACAGCGCCCGCAACGAGGCCGACCGCGCACTGGACGACCAGCTCGCCGCGCAGGAGCGCCAGGCCATCGCCACCGCACTGCAACAGACCGGCGGCAACCGTACGGCCGCCGCGCGCCTGCTCGGCCTCAGCTTCCGCCAGCTGCGCTACCGCCTGAAGAAACTCGGTATCGAGTAACGGTGGCGCGACCAGTCCGCCGCTACAGCAGATCCGCCCACTCGGTCAGGGCAAACCAGATCACGTAGCCGCCGTAGAGGATCAGAAAGATGATGCTGAGCACCGTGATCGGCCGAAACCCCTTGACGTCCACCTGGTAGGACACATCCTCCCCCTGCGCGCGGCGGCGGCGCACATCCATCCAGCGCGACACCCGCCACCAGACAAACAGCAGGATCAGGATCACGGTCAGGAACTTCAGCATCGCGGTTCGCTTCCTCGTCGGACGGCACTGAACGCGACACTACCCGAGAACGCCACCCTCCGCATTCTCTGATGACGGCCGCGCCTTTGCCCCGCAACCCTGGCGGGCAGAACGCTTGTGGGAGCCTGCTTGCAGGCGAAGCCCCCGCCAAACCCGGGCCTGCTACCCACGCCGCTTCGTATGCCGCGTGGCCGGCGCATTCCACGGATCCTCCGGCCAGGGGTGCTTCGGATAGCGCCCCTTCAGCTCGCGGCGCACCTCCGGATAGCCGTTCTCCCAGAAGCTGGCGAGATCCTGGGTGACCTGCACCGGACGCCGCGCCGGCGACAGCAGGTGCAGCACCAGCGCCACGCGGCCGCCCGCCACCCGGGGTGTCTCGTCCAGGCCGAACAGCTCCTGCAGCTTGACCGCCAGCACCGGCGGGTCCTGCGTGTAATCAATCCGGTGGGCGGAGCCGGAGGGGACCTCGATCCGCGCCGGTGCCTCCCGCTCCAGTTGCTGCTGGTGGTCCCAGTCCAGTCGCGCGCGCAGGATCGCCGCCAGATCCAGCCGCTTGAGATCCCGGAGCCGCGTGATCCCGGCCAGATACGGCCCCAGCCACTCCTCGAGGGTCATCAGCAGCGCAGCGTCGCGCAGGTCCGGAAAGCCGGCCTCCGGCATGGTTTCGTGCAGCAGCTGGATGCGCGCACGCAGCTGGGTCGCCGCGTCATCCCGGGGCAGCAGCGCAAGCCCCTCGCGGCGCAGCCGCTCGCACCAGCGCGGGATGGTGGCGGCGGGATCGTCCAGCGCGACCATCTGCCGCTCCACCACCAGCGTGCCGATCCGCCGAACCCGCGCGTTTTCCAGCCGCGAGCCATCCTCCACCCAGTCGCAGCGCATCTCGCGGTGGAAGAGCTCCGGGGCCTCCTGCTCCAGTGCCGCCAGGTCCAGCATCACCGCACAGCGGATGCGGGCCTCGCGGTCGGCATCCGTGCAATCCACCGCGACCAGGTAGTCGGCATGCGCCAGACGCTCGCGCTCCGGCAGCCACGCGCCGCGGCCGTTCCCCATCACGAAGCGCCCGGCCACCTCGCCGCGGCGACGCGCGATACGCTCCGGCCAGGCCAGCGCCGCCAGCACGCCCAGCGCCGTGCTTTCGTCCAGTGCCGCCTCCGTACCCGCGGGGCGCTCCCCGACTCGTGCCAGCGCCTGCTCCAGACGCCGCAGGCCGGATGGCCAGGCCCGGCTACCCGAGCGCCGCGCGCGCTCCAGGCGCGCACCCAGCTCCAGCGGCGCCTCCGGCCCGGCCACACCGGGTTCTTCTACGGCTACCGCCAGTTCGCAGGCCAGGCGCGCCAGCCCCCGCTCGCGGCCCCGCAACAGCATGTGCGCCAGCCGCGGGTGCGTCGGCAGGCGCAGCAGGGCACGGCCGTGCCCGGTCATCCGCCCGTCGACATCCACCGCACCCAGTTCCGCGAGCACCGCCTGCGCGGAGGCCAGACCCTGCGCGGGCGGCGGCTCCAGCCAGTCGAGCTCGGCCACCGCCTCGCCCCAGCCGGCCAGTTCCAGGGCCAGCGGCAGCAGGTCCACCTGCTGCATCCCCGGGGTCGCGTAGTCCGCGCGCGCGACCTCGTCGGCCCGCGACCACAAGCGGATCGCCACCCCCGGTTCGGTGCGACCGGCACGCCCGGCCCGCTGTTCGGCGGCGGCCTTCGACGCCGGCAGCGTCACCAGCCGCGAGAGCCCCGTCGCCGCATCGAAGCGCGGCTCGCGGGAGAGCCCCGCGTCGATCACCACGCGCACGCCCTCGATGGTCAGGCTGGTCTCGGCGATGTCGGTCGCCAGCACCACCTTGCGCTCGCCCGCGGGCGCCGGGCGCACGGCCCGGGCCTGCTCCTGCGCCGACAGCCGCCCGAATAGCGGCGCGATCTGCGCGGGGCCGGAGGCCGTGTCCACCCCCTCACCCAGACGCGCGGCCACCTCGCGGATCTCGCGTTCCCCGGGCAGGAAGACCAGGATCGAGCCCGTCTCCGCCGCCAGCGCGTCCCGCACCGCCTGCGCCACGCCGTCGGCCAGCGGCGCATCCTTCGCCGTCGGGGCATAACGGACCTCGACCGGAAACTGCCGCCCGCGCGCCCGCAGCACCGGCACGGCATCCTCCTCCGGGCCGGCCAGCAGCCGCGCCACGGCCTCGTCGTCGAGGGTCGCCGACATCACCACGATGCGCAGCTCCGGGCGCAGCAGCCGGCGCACCTGCAGCGCAAAGGCCAGCGCCAGCTCGGCCTCCGGCCGGCGCAGGTGGAATTCGTCGAAGACCACGGTGCCAACCCCTTCCAGCAGCGGGTCGCCCTGGATGCGCCGCAGGAACAGGCCATCGGTGACCAGCTCCACCCGGGTGCGATCCGAGACCTTCTGCTCGTCGCGCACGCGGTAGCCGACCGTCTGCCCGGCCGCTTCACCGAGCTGCCCGGCCATGTAGGTCGCCGCCATGCGGGCGGCCAGCCGGCGCGGCTGCAGCACGATCACGCGATCCTCGGGGCTGGCGGCGGCCAGATGCAGCGGGACGCGGGTGGTCTTGCCGGCACCGGGTTCGGCCACCAGCACGGCGGCACCGCGCGTCTGCAGCGCGGCATCCAGGGGGGTTAGCAGACCTTCCAGCGCCCGGGCCTGCGGCGCCTCATTCAACTCTGTGGCCATCTACAGCGGTCAGTTCTCGGTAACCCGCGTGCCGGCCCGCACCCGGTCCCCCGGGCGGGTGACGACACGCTCGCCCGCCTCCAGGCCCTCGAGGATCTGCGTGGCGAAGCCCGAGCGACGCCCCACCTCGACCCGGCGCGGCTCGGCACGGCCGTCCTCGACCACGAACACCGACCACTCGCCGCGGTCCCGGAACAGCGCACTGGTCGGGACCTGCAGCACCTCATCCCCTTCCCACAGCAGGAACTCGGCCTCCACGCGGTAGCCCACTGCCAGCCCGGCCATGCGGGCCTCCACCGCGTCGAGGTCGACGATCACCGGCACGCGCTGCTCGTCCACGCCCAGCGCAGAGATCTTGGTAAAGCCGAACGGTTGTACCCGGCGTACGGTGCCCTCCAGTTCGGCATCGCGGCCCCAGTCGGTCAGGCGCACGCGCATGCCCGGCACCACGCGCACCGCGTCCATGGACAGCAGGTCCACCTGCACCTCGAGATCATCGAGATCGCCCACGACCAGCACCGGCTCGCCGGCCCCGATCGTGCCCTCGCAGCAGCGATGGCGCTCCAGCACCACACCCGTGGCTGGCGAGCGCACGGACAGGGTCTCGGCCTCGGATTCCGGCATCTGGCCGCTGGCGATCTCCAGCACGATCCGGGCCCCCTCGATCTCGCTGCGCGCGACCTCTACCGCGGACTCGCCGGCGCGCACCGCCGAGCGCGCGCGGTCACGCGCGGTCTCCATACGCTCCACCTCGGTGGCCGAGACCGCCCCGCGCTCGAACAGCTCCTGGTGCCGGCGGTACTCGGATTCGGCGAAGCGAGCCTCGGCCCGCAGATTCTCGAGATTCGCCTCGGCGCTTTGCAGGCGCGACCGCGCGGCCGCCAGGTTCTCGCGCGCCTGCTCGCGCGAGCGCACATCCAGCGCCGGGGTCGGCAGGGGCTCCATGCGGAACAATGTGTCGCCGAGTTCGACCGCGTCCCCCTCTTCCAGCTCGACGCGATGCAGAAAGCCGGCGATCGGCGCCGACACCGTAAAGGTGTCGCGCAGCCGCGTGCGCCCTTCCTCGCGCACGGTCTCTTCGAACGGGCCGGCCTCGACCGTGGTCAGCGACACCGGTACCGGCTGCGGGCGCAGCGCCCAGACCAGCGCGGCCACCCCCGCCAGCACGATCAGCCCAACCGTAATTCGCTTTTTCATCGCCATAACGTCAGTCTCGCAAATCCCGCCATCCGGCGCTTCCCCATCACCCCGTGTGGCGCAGATCGCGCTGGACGCATATCGGTTATCACCTGACTTACCGTTCATCTCAACCGTTGTGAGGCTGGTCCTGGTTCGTCCTCCGGTGTTTACGGTGCCTTCGGTCCACATACTGCCCGGTGCTGACTCGCCAGCGCGCCGCGAGGTACTTCTTTGCTCGTGCAAAGAAGTACCCAAGAAACACGCCCGACTGCCGCGACCCCGGCCCGCTGCGCGGTCCGGGGTTTCCCTCGCTCCGAGGGTTTTCGCGGGCGGCGCTGAACTCGCTACGCTGCGCTTCGCTCAGACATCCAGCGCCTTTTCTCCCGCGAAAACCCTCTCCACTCGGCGCGACGACAACGGGGGGTCAAGGTCAAGACACCGGCCATCCCGACGGTCTTGCC